>JBDOMS010000675.1:0-3593 GCA_039831735.1 Pirellulales bacterium | reverse complement strand
CTGTCATAGTGCGACCAGAGTAAAAGAACTTTGCACCATCAGCAAAAGTCCATTCAACGCCATAACTATCAAAATTTTGATCGTTAATCTTTCCTTGAAAATGTCGTCCTCCAACAGCTTCGGCACGCACAGGCCATGCATTTTTCATCCAGCAGACTTCGTCAACGTGATGCACATAAAAATCACTAAAAATCCCTCCGCTGGCCCATATGAAGTTATGGAAGCGCTTACATTGCCAAAACAGTTCGCTCATGGTGTCAGGTGGGCCAGGATACAAATCCATTGGCATAACAGGACCGTGCTCCCGATATCCATAGAAAGAGAGCAGTTCACCTGCTTCACCATTCTGCAATCGGTCGAAAAGTTCTCGACGAGCAACGCTGTGACGACACATTAATCCAACGCCGACCTTGAGTTGCTGAGCATCTGCCTTCTTTGCCAATTGAAGAATTCGTCTGGTGCTAGGGCCATCAATCGAAACTGGCTTTTCCATAAATACATTCACACCCCGCTCAATTGCATAGGCAAAATGTGTCGCCCGAAATGCCGGAGGTGTTGCAAATACTGCGATATCAACCCCAGGACGTAGGCTATCAATTGCGTCACGGTAAGCATTGACGCCAACAAAGCAACGTTCATCTGTCACGTTGACGTGTTCCTTGAACTGATTCGTCAGCCCCTTCCTTTTGTTATCAATCTGCTGGCGAAAAATATCTGCCATGGCATAAAGTGTGACGGGGGCACTTGGAACAGACATGGCATCTGCAGCTGCTCCAGCTCCCCGACCGCCACATCCGATGAGGGCGATACGAATTTCATCTGTTCCACCAACGTGAACAGCGGGCAATGTATCCTGTCCTCCTGCATGTCGTGTCACAGCCAAGCCGGTCAATGCACTCGTAGCTCCTAGAAAAGAACGTCGAGTTGTTGCGTTCGCACGTGCGTTGGATTGAGATTCTTGTTTGCGTTTCATGTTAAGCCTGTCGTTATGTGTTGATAAAAACCATTCAATGCATAATTGTTATCAGCTGTATGCGGCGTGAGTTGGAGCAAGTAAAAGATCATCACTGAGAGATCGGTATGGAGAAATACCCATTGACTTCAATTTTTTATGATACTCCTTTACAGCGACATCCGGTAGTAAATCCTCATCAGCAACGGCTCGCAGAAACGTCAGGAATGTGATTTGGCACTCAGCAGCGTTGATTTTCCGTCCAAACAGTGCAACGCGGGCTCCATACTTCTTTGCATCAGCAACCAGCGCAAATGCATCATGCGTTGTACCCGCACCACCACCGAGAATACCAACCACAACTGACTGATCATAAGCCACCAACTGTTCGGTCACCTCAGGACCAAGGTAAGGAATTTTTAGAAAAAGTGGCCGTCCTGAACTTGGCACACCAGCAAGGAGTCGAACAACATGATCAGCCAGGAAACGGTTCACGTCTTTTGGATGATCTGTGATCCGGTCATGCACACGTTCAAGAGCATTCGGATAAAATACCTCAAGAAAATGCCGGAAACCCTTCTGCTCAGCTTCTCCACGAAAATCTCGATAGGCAGACAGCATATCTCTGTCCAATTGCGCTTCACCATTGAGCGTAATTGAAAACAGTCCAAGATTCACGCTAGGACTCACACCCTCAGGCTTCAAAATACTACCGTATTGAGCCTGGGAGATGGTGGTTGTTGAAAAAGGAAGTGCGGGCTGCTCTCGATAGCTACCAGTCCCAGTCGCAAGCCAAATATCGGTCGTATCATTCATTCGCACGGCGGGTGTCACCGAGGATGACTCAAAGAGTAATTCCTTGACAGCCAGGCTGCTGCTGGTACTTCCGCTCATCAACATAATATCGACAAGCTCACGCTCAACAATTTCTCTTATACAGTCTCTATATTCTTGAATTGAACGAAAAGATCGACCGTCGCGAGTATGTTGCTGAAGACGACCTGGCGCAGCAAGACCAAAGGCCATGTCTGCATCTTTTGCATCTGCTAGAATGAAGTCTCGACAATCAGAGTCAGCAAGGATTCGCGACAACTTTTCATCCAAGGATTTTCTTTGCATCACCGACATCAGTCTTCTCCGTCCTGCGTTTCGTAAAGTAATATGCCTGCTTTCGGAAGTGGCTCGATCTCATTTTTTCATGCTATACAATAACAGATTATTTGTTCTCATCGGGACTGATCTGTCAGAATACTCGTCCCATGGATTCTTCAGTTTTTGCATCCCTCCGCGGCAAGCTTCAAGGTGATATCCTCACCGATAATTGTGTTCGTTCTTTGTACGCAACAGATGCTTCTGAGTATCAAGAACAACCACTTGCGGTTGCATTCCCGGAGACAGATGCCGATGTTCAAGAACTTGTTCGGTTTGCACGGTCGCACCGCATCGGACTTATTCCTCGAACTGCTGGCACATCATTAGCAGGACAAGTTGTTGGGAATGGAATCGTCATTGATTTTGGACGATGCATGAATCGTATTCTTTCTCTTGATGTTGAGAGACGACGAGTGCGGGTCCAGCCAGGAGTTGTACGGAATGAACTCAACACGTACCTTTCGCAATATGAATTATTTTTTGCCCCGGAGACGTCAACGGCAGACTGGGCAATGATTGGTGGGATGGTTGGGAATAACTCGTGTGGCTCAAATTCAATCGCGTACGGTACCACACGAGATCATCTCTATAGCGCACGTGGGTTTCTTGCTGATTCCTCAGAGGCTACTTTTGGACCTCTCACTGCTGACCAGATTCATGCCAAATGCACACAGCCCACCGATTCATTTGAGAATACGATCTATCGTGAGATCTGCAGTTTACTTTCGGATGACGCTACGCGTCAGCTTATTGAGGACTCATTTCCCAAGCCTGAAGTGACACGTCGCAACACGGGATATGCATTAGACGCACTTATGCAGGCGTCCTGTTTTCGTTCAAGCCATTCCGAAGACTTCAATTTTTGCCGACTTCTTGCAGGATCAGAGGGAACACTTTTCATGGGTGTTGAGTACGAACTTTCCCTACTTCCACGCCCCCCTTCTGGTGCACTTCTATGTATTCACTGTGAGAGTGTTGCTGAAAGCCTTCAGGCTACAGTATGTATCATGCAGTATCTTCAGGAGATCAATATACAACCCACCGCGTGTGAACTCATCGACCGAAAAATCCTTGATGGCACCAAGCATAACGCGGAACACTCCCGCAACCGTAGTTTTGTTATTGGTGATCCTGATGCAGTGCTCGTGGTCGAAATACGCAACAACGACCCTTCTGAGATCAAGACAATATTTGATCGAATTGAAGAACAACTTCGCAAGCATAACCTTGGCTACGCCTATCCACAGTTATTTGGTGATAAAGGCAAGTGTGTTTGGGAATTACGGCGAGCTGGCCAGGGCCTCGTTAACAATCTTCCTGGTGATGCGAAACCCCGAGAGATCGTAGAGGACACAGCTGTTGCTGTCCACGATCTTCCTCACTACATTCACGAATTTGATCACCTCCTTCAGACGAAATATGGTGTGGACTGTGTTCATTATGCGCACGCTGGCGCAGGAGAACTGCACCTGCGACCGCTGTTTAATCT
>JBDOMS010000084.1:0-3602 GCA_039831735.1 Pirellulales bacterium | reverse complement strand
TTCACAACAGACTTTGGCAAATTAATAATCCGTCTCATATTGACCTAGACCCGCAGCTCAAGCTTGGCATTAATTCAATTGATACTCTTTGATTTTTCGATACAACGTCCGCTCCCCAATCCCCAAAATCTCCGCCGTCTGCTCACGATTTCCACCAGTGAGTTTGAGTGTCTCTTCGATAAACACTCGTTCTATTTCACTCAGTGGACGACCCACGAGAGGATCAACACCTTGTTCAGCATTATCACCAACAACTGATTGACTCTCAACGAGGGCATCCGGTTCCAATTCCATTGGTAAATCATCAACGTCAAGCGTTCCATCACAATCCACAACAACCATACTCTCAATCACATTCCTCAGTTGCCGAACATTCCCTGGCCAGGAGAAAGACGTCAACTTTAACCGAGCAGCCACTGACATCCCACGAATATTTTTACCATGCCGTGTTGCAAATTGTTTTATAAAATGCTCAATGAGCAGAGGAATATCTGGGGCCCGCTGCTGGAGACTCGGAATGCCAATAGTCACGACCTTGAGTCGATGATAGAGATCACTTCGAAAATACCCTTCCGTGATGGCATCCTCCAAATTCCGATTCGTTGCCGAAAGGATACGTACATTGACCTTTATGGGATTGTTCGAACCAACGCGTGTAATTTCACCTGATTCCAAAACCCGCAGTAGTTTAATTTGCGTAGGCATGGGCATATCACCTACTTCATCCAAAAACAGAGTGCCTCCATTCGCAAACTCAAACTTACCAATACGATCATTCGAGGCATCTGTAAAAGCGCCTTTGATATGGCCGAAGAGCTCACTTTCAAGAATATTTTCACTCAGAGCAGCACAGTTCAGTGCCACAAAGGGTTTGGACTTACGTGGGCTATTTTGATGAATGGCCTGAGCCACCAACTCCTTACCTGTACCTGTTTCCCCTTGAATCAAAACGGTTGCGTCTGTTGGAGCAATTCTTTTCAGCCGCTCAATCAGTGATACCATTTGAGAACTCGATCCTATCACTCCCTCAAAACCAAACTTTTCATCCAATCGTCTATTCAACTCAACATTCTGTCTCTTTAGACGAATTCCTTCAGACGCTTTTTCAACTGCTTTTCGAAGATGGCCTAAATCCAGTGGCTTTTGAAGATAGGTAAATGCTCCTTGCTGCATTGCCAATACAGCTGACGGCACTGTACCGTGGCCTGTTACAACAATGACTTCTGTCTCAGCATTTGATTTTTTGGAAAGGTCCAGAATTTCGAGCCCTCCAATATCATTCATCATCAAATCTGTGACGATGATGTCAAACGTTTGCGATGAGATTTTCTTTGCACCCTCGACACCACTCCCTACTACGGACACACGGTAACCGATTCGGCTCAGGCACTCCCCCATCGTACGTGCATGAGCGATATCATTATCTATCACCAGCACAGAAACCAATTCCTGAGAACTAGTCCCGTCGATTTTATCAGTAGAGTCAGAAAGAGAAGTCATAGAAACATAGAGATACAGGCACTCAGAACATGCAATATTTTTCTATGATCGTACGCCCTGATGAGGTGTATCGTCTAGCCAGAGCAACTGGCCTGCCAAATAGCACACCTATTCGCTTGGGGGTAAACGTGGTGGGGCAGGCAACCACATCGTCACCTTTGTCCCACGTCCAGATACACTTTCAACATCAATAGTCCCATCATGCGCCTCGATGATTTTCCGAGCAGTTGGCAACCCAAGCCCTGACCCACCCTGCTTCGTGGAATAAAAGGCACGAAACGCTTTCGCAAGAGTTTCTTCTTTCATACCTGGTCCAGTATCAATGAGCTCCAGAATCACTCCCAGCCCTGCGGCTCGCGTGCGGACGACAATTTGTCCACCACTTTCCATCGCCTGAACCGCGTTGATGAGTAAGTTCAATACGGCAGACCGAAATGTCTCGCGATCAATTCGTATATTCGGAAGTTCTGGGTCTAAATATCGAACAACATCTACATGAGATTCACGGCATTGCGGTGCAAAAAAGTCTAGCAATTGTGAAAGTTCTACATTGAGATTGACTGGCTCGAGGGCCAGAGACTCTTGCCTCGCAAAATCAAGAAAATCACCTAACAGTTTTTGGAGTCGATCACATTCATGTTGAACAAGGTCAATTTTTGCCTTTGCCCGCCGATCTCGTTGTTTTGTAGATGAATCCGGTTTCGTTTCACCAAAATCTTCTGCAAGCAACTCCATATTGAGGCGAATGGTTGAAAGTGGATTACGAATTTCATGCGCAAGAGCACCTACAAGAGCTGCAAACTCCGCATATGTTTCAGCCCGAACGGACGATACTTGGTCGTCTGAAGACATGGTAGGCCCACACTCAGTTCGACAAAATTAGTGCTGGATGATTATCACGACTGGGGTTGCTCTTCTGTCGCTTCTGTCGATTCTGTCGATTCCTCTTCAAGAACAGCTTTCCGACTCAGCTTCACCCGATCCTGCTCATCCACCGCAATCACCTTCACTCGCATTGTATCACCGACACGACAGATATCAGCGACATTGCCAACATACTCACCAGAAAGCTCACTGATATGACAAAGCCCATCCTTCCCTGGCACAAGTTCGATGAAGGCACCAAAGTCTTTCACACTCGTGACACGGCCTTCATAGATTCGACCGATTTGAATTGAAGCGGTGAGTGCCTCAACCTGCGCCATTGCAGACATCGCTCCCTCTGACTCATGACTGGCTACAGTTACTGTCCCATCATCCTCTACTTCTATGCTTGCACCAGTTGTTTCCTGAATCGAACGGATCGTTTTACCTCCAGGACCAATAAGGAGACCAATTTTTTCAGGGTTGATATGAGTTCGAAGAAGGCGTGGAGCCAATGAAGAAATTTCCTCACGAGGTCGACGTATAGCCGATAGCATTGTTCGGAGAATTTCTAACCTCGCCTCTCGGGACTGTTTGAGCGTTGCCTTGATGATTTCCGGAGAAATACCGTTAATCTTCAGGTCGAGCTGAATGCCAGTAATACCCTCTTGGGAACCCGCAATCTTGAAGTCCATATCACCATAATGATCTTCGTCACCAATAATATCTGTCAGTAAGACCCATTTATCTTCTGACTGTTTGACCAAGCCGACTGAAATTCCAGCAACAGGATTTGTAATTGGCACTCCTGAAGCCATGAGGCCAAGCGTGGCTCCACAAACAGAAGCCATCGAACTTGAACCATTTGATTCAAGAATGTCTGAGATAACACGTATTGTGTAGGGGAACTTATCTGCTTCAGGCAAAATTGGATTTACACTTCGTTCAGCGAGAGCACCATGGCCGATCTCGCGACGACCGGGACCACGAATTGGCCGAACCTCACCAACTGAAAAAGAAGGAAAATAATAGTCCAGCATGAATTTTTTTGAATATTCATCAATCAGGCCATCCACTCGCTGCTCATCTTTCCCTGTCCCAAGAGTGATAGTAATCAATGCCTGCGTCTCACCCCTCTGAAAGACTGCCGAGCCATGAACGCACGGAAGTACATCCACTTCACACTGAATAGGACGAAGGGACGTGTAATCACGTCCGTCTGGTCGCTTCCCTTCAAG
>JBDOMS010000357.1:0-3608 GCA_039831735.1 Pirellulales bacterium | reverse complement strand
GTTAGATCGACAGCTTGCTGAAAACATTCTCAGTCGAGAGATGACGCCAGAAGTTTCAGAGTTCCTGCAAAGTGACGAAGGGCAGGAAATAGCTGACTGGTTTGCAGAGTTCAATAAGCCAAGTTGGGTTAAGCATGAAGATGACCCAGTGGCAGTAGAGTGCGTGGAAGTTCTTGTCCAAGACCATGAAGGAGGTGAATGATGTTTGGGTTTGATGAGTTCATGGACGACTTCATCGAGATGGAATCGGTGATGCCTGGCATGGTTTTGGGAACCGTTGATGTGATCTGTGATGGATGCGGTGAAGTGGAAACGCACAACGTCAATCCAGATGGATCCAATCAGTATTGGTGCAGTAAATGTGAAACAGTGACAGAAGTTTGAGAGAGACACACACCACGGAGAGAGCGAAGTGGTTTCAAGGTGGAACCACAATTTTATTTCTCTTTCCGGCCATGGTCGGTAGTAAATGGAAGATGTTATGAGCAGTAAGAAAAGAAAAAATGTGCGAGAGACCTTGAAGAAGCGTGAGAAGCGAAAGCAAAACACGCACTGGAATTTCTTGATTACATATGAAGATGAAGCAGGAGAGCAAAAGCAAGTTTCAAGGACTATCAACCAAAACCGGCTTGATAATTTCAGGAAGCATTTGCAACTATTGTTGGGCTTCGACTTATCGTTTCGAGGGCATACGTTTCACGGTGCGAAACAAATTCTCCGTGCACAAGCTATGCGTGACCCGTATCGTGAGGTGTGTGCTGAGGACAAGAGCGAAGAGGAATGGGAAGAGTGGGTAGATGATTTCTATTTCGATATTTTTCGTTCCGTTCTGACAGCTAAAGGACAAGGGTTATGGACGGGAAGTGCCCCAGTTACGATCCAACCGAAACATATCGAGACTAAGTATCTCGATGTTAACGAAGTGTTGAGCACACTTCCGAACGATGTTCTTCCGGCTTCGGTCATATCGATTGAAGCGAAGGGCAAAGTGGATATTCAACACTGTATCCAAGAACGTGGGTACATAAACAAAGCGAGTCTTGTGTTGAAAGCTGAGTGGGGAACGCCTCACAATAGCAAGGACGAAAAGGCCGAAAGAGTTGCACGAGATTGCTTCACCGAATTTATGGTCGATTGTATTTTTGATGGAGTTGACCAAGCTCAGTTGAAATTTGAAGAAGTTCTACCAGAAGATTCAATCGATATTCTCCAGACTCTCGCTAGACATCTTCTGGAAGATCCAAGTCACGCTGAACGATTTTCAAAGATGCTAGAGAAAGGTAGGGAATACACGAGTGAGGTGATTAGGCGAGATATTTTCACGCCTATTGTGCACCTAGAGCCAGACGAGACGGAATACTCGCAGTGGTTTTCTCTTGTCGAATGTAGCGTGAATGACCCTCATGCAGGTGATTGGGAACTGTATTGTTTGGCAGTTTAAGTGATTGGATGAATGGTGGTGGGTGTGGGATTTAGATCGTTTCTTGCGAATAGCATTTATGACGTTTTCCCAGCCCATCATCATTCTCCTTTGCTCATGTCATAGCTAAACAAAAAAGATAAGAATTGGGAGAAGAAGAAAATGAAAAGGGAAAAGGATTCAGCGGGAGAGATAAAGCATCCGACTCCTTTTGAAAAATCCAGAATGGAGCAAGAGGATACGGTTGATAATTTCAGGAAGTGTGGGAAGAAAAATCCTGACCATTCGAAGAAATATGGTCGGAAAAAATTCACGAAAGAACGACTGACTCCTAAAGAAGCTGCACAGTGTATTGGTTGTTCTATGGAATGGTTGGGAAGATTTATGCAAGGAGGAAAAGACTTGTTGACCTTGCATTATGAATGGGATTGTAAGAACAAAACCACAATTAAACTCCGAACAAAAGACTGCCAAGAGTATGTTTTTTACCTGAGAAAGAGAGGGATCAAATACAGATAGCAAACTTATTAACATTCCATGCCTGCATAACAACCTCAATTAACTCAGCCGCAGTAGTAATAACAATTCTGTAATTGCATACCGGTTCTTATGAAAACATGAAACTTTTCGCAACAAGAAACATACCGACTCCAGCAATTCAGGAAGGGATTCGTCTGAGTTTACGAGCTGCTATCCGTAAGGAAACATTCCACGCCTAACTCATAATACACCTTCAACTGAAAATACAAACTTTTTCACATGCTTATTCAATGAACGGTGTAAATATTTTTAGGCAACCATGCTTATGGAATCGTTCTTATGAAAAACATGCAAACAAAAATGATGAGTGAGTTCGTTTGGAACCACATTCAACACGATATGGACAATCCGTTTAACGATGTTGAGCAAGTGGGAAAGTTTATTGATGAAAAGATAAGACGAATTGACCACCATGAAAAGTTGGTAATCGACCTGAACAATAAGAATTTTCCGATCCAAAAGGTTGACGGCTTTGATGATCTCACGACTATAAGTGTGGATGCCACGTTGATTGACTACCAAACTCTGGAGAACTACTTTCATGAAAACATTCGAAGAGAATCATATTTGTAAGAGCGATTTGATAAGAGCGACTTGCGAAGCAATCCCATACGCAAGCAACAAACAGATTCGGGACATCATTAAACAAAACCATAATGTTGACGTTGGCTCAAATTTAATTATCTCCTGCGTCGGTACGCATAAAACACGCAAAGAATTAGGTGAGAAAGCTGGGTTGATGGATGACGCAAAGGAGTTCTTGAAAAAGTTTACGAACGATATTGACCATGCGTTTTATTGGTTGCGAAGGGCAGCGAAGGCATAATGAAACAGCTCGGACCAAACTTGTATAAAGGAAATTTCGACGACATTGTGGCGTTGCGAAATCTCACACTTTTGGCAGAGGACAAGAAGAGAGACGATGAACGACGACTAAAAGCGATGTTGCCTTCTGATAGGTTTCTCACGATTGCGAGTGAGACTTGGCGTAAGCCAATGAGAGGGACGTATCCGTGGACTTATCAGGCTGAAGAATACGGACTAATGGAAATTAACCGTATGTATCAGAAGGACTTTCCTGATATTGACCAGATTTCCGACTTTATGATCCAAATGCGATCACTTTATATCGTTGACCTTTACCAAGGGCAGGGAATAGGACGGAAGATCATCAATAGAATGAAGAATATTGCAGAGAAAGCATCTTGTTGTTTTTGTTTGTTTGTTCACCCATTCGGTTTTACCAAGGGTGGAGATTTGCCATCAGGATTTACGACATTTTCAGAACTGACCCATGCTGCTTTGATTGAGGAGTGGGAAATTTTCTACCATTCTGAATTTGACGCAGAGGCAACAGCTAGTTTTTATAAGGAGTGCGGATTAACGAACATTTGTTTGTATTCGGAAGAAGATCGTGGAGAGAAAGCGGATGGACCGAACAAATGGAATTTCCATTTCATCTACATTCCCGATTCATTGGATCACGACTATCGAAAGAGGCTCGACTATCGATTGAATCTTGAGGAGTGCGAATATTGCAAACCAGAATGACGCTTATTGCCTGCAGAATCATTTTCGTCGATTCCATACACGCCGTTACTGCGATCTAACCCGATATGCCATTTACCGAAATGTCCGGTGGCATACC
>JBDOMS010000101.1:0-3621 GCA_039831735.1 Pirellulales bacterium | reverse complement strand
ACTGCCTTGGCGGACAGACGGCCGAGATATCCAGCCTCTTCTTGCTGATCCAGAAAATGTCACATGGACATCACCCATGCTCATGACCCACACGGGGAGGCGGTATGGATCAGATACAGACCAAATGCCAGATCGTACCGCACTGTATCAAGTAGGAGGCGTTCCATGGTATGTGCTCCTTCGTGATGGGAAGTACAAATACGTTCGCTATCTCGTTGATGGGGAAGTCGAAGAGATATATGACCTTGATGCTGATCCGGAAGAACTTGTGAATCTTTCAATTCATCCTCAGCACCAACAACTCCTTGAGGAGTTGCGTCAAAAAGCAATCGTTGAGCTCAAGCGAACCCATGCTGGGTTTGTTGAGCATATGCCTCCAACGGCGGCAATGAAAAAGAAGCGTTGAGTCTTCAATACAGGACAGGGTGCCCCATGCAGATGCCTCAGGACATGACGTGTGAGAGTACTCAGTGTGGGCGCTCAGTGTTCACATGTATTCTGGTTCTGTGTTTCTATTCCATTGTTTCGCCATGCGGGAAGGCGGCAGAACCGTTTGGAGTGTGCGTCTTAGACCCTTCCGACAAGAAGGTTCGAGATCTCTTGGTCGAAGACGAGGCTGGCGGAGTCGTTGTAACAGAGAAAAATTCCTTGTCATTGTCGGGGCGGCCACATGCAATCACATTGAATCATCACAATCAGTCGATGATCGTCACACTGTTGGCTGACAATGGAGGAGGTCCGTCCGCACTCACGATTTTCCGTGACCGTCATGGTGCATTCGATCCTGCTGGAACAACAAAACTCAAGTACTCCACTGGGTTTATACGTGTTGATCGGACTGGTCAATTCTTTCTCTCAACGTCCTATCGTGATGGTCATCTTGATGTCTATTCGATCAACGAAAGTGGTTGTGTTGGTGAACACATCTGTCATCAGGATGTACCGGGAACGTTTGCACATTGCATTACGACAGATCCTTCGAATCGATTTCTCTATGTGCCGTGTGTAAAAGAGCACAATGGCCTGTACCAATTCTCATTCAATGAGAAAACAGGTGACGTACAGCCGCTGAATCCATTCAATGCAAAGCCGCCTGCGCTATTTGGTCCACGACATCTGGCACATCATCCGAAGTTGCCAGTGCTGTATTCCAGTAATGAACAACAGTTGGGTGTCAGTGTATATGCGATTGAGCCCAACGGGCAACTCAACGCCATGCATCACGTGATGTCGCTGCCACGTCGATCACCATATACCCGTGGAGAGCGAGGCATGCATGCTTCAGATCTTGTGGTGACAGATGATGGACGGTATCTGTTTCTCGCGGTACGAGATTTCGTTGGAGATGCAGACAGTGTCTTTACCTTCCGCATCCATGCCGATGGACGTTTGAGTCAAATTGCACGCAAGCAAGTTGGTGATATTCCGTGGAGTCTGGCGGTATCACCAGATCAGTCAGTGCTTCTTGTGAGTGAGGCTCGTGCACAAACGTTAGCATTTCTACCAATTCGATCAGATGGTTCCTTAGGAAAGGCTTTTCGCATCGAACTCGGCACAGAGTTTCGTAGTATGATCGTGCATCCGGTGTCTCTTCGTTAGCGCACGAAAATGGTGTGGTATGAAAATCATTAGCATTGTAAGCATTCTTTCGATCACGGCTGTTCATCTTCATGCCCATGGGAAAGAGTCCACCGCCCCTGATGTACAGCCTCACCTCGCAAAACGGGGCGCCGTACTGTTTCAGTCTGACTTTTCAGATGAGCATGTGCCTGATGTGTGGAAGCCTCTCCATGGTACCCAGTGGTCGGTTGTAGGGGGTGCGCTTCAAGGGCGTCCATCGTCACAAGAGTTTCAGGCCAGTAGGGTTGCCGCTGGCAACGCAAGTCATAGTGGAAAGACGCCAAGTAGTCGGCTTCTTGTGCCAGTGGATGATTGCATCATGCTTTTTCGATTCAAGTTATGTGATGGACTGTCTGGCGTACACTTCGGTTTCAATGATGGTTCTTTTAAAACAGGAACCGGCCACGTCTGTCGCTTTACAGTGTCTCGCCGAAAAGGTCAGGCTCTCATCAAGGATAGAAATGCGGCGTTGGAAGGTGATGTCGATGAAATACTTGCGACAGTTGATGACACTATCCTTGAAGGAAAGTGGTACTGGATGATGCTCGAAGTCGTTGGCGATACCATGGCAGCACAGGTTTCTGGTGGACCAGTTCTCCAAGCACGCCATGCCCGATTTGATATCGCAAAAGACCAGATCAATCTCCCAACCAGAGGCGGTGGGACGGTTCTCTATGATGATATAACGATTTGGCAGGCAGAGCCGAAGGAATGATGCTGATGAGAGAGGAGCATCGGGGAGACAGAACAGTCCATGACGGAAAACCGAAAGGGCTATGAAAGCTACGGAGACTCAAGATGCCAGTCCAATTGCTGTGATCCACGAGCAACGATAGCCTTCAGTGTAGAGTGAGCATTGTACCGATCGGGTACCAGTTCTGGGCATTCCTGTTTGGTCCCATCGTCCAGCGTGACCCAGTCATATGTGGTGATGCGGACAGTGTGATTGCCTGTGAGGGCGCCAGTCTTGCCAGGAAGGTAGACGAGCGCATACGTCCCACGTGCATCAGTGATTCCATACGAGGGCGAACCATTGGAAGGGGTGAATTCAACAGTCGCGTTATCAAGTGGTGAGCCGTTGAGCAGAACAGTGCCACGGACATCACCAAGGGGGAGGGGTGTCGGTGAAAATAAGATCCAACTACCAAGGCGTACTGTGATCAAAAAGCTGATAAGGCCAACAAGCACAAGCAGCGTACGAGCACGCATGGGCTGTTTGTCAGCCCATGTTTTCATGAGACGAGTGAGTTCCTGAATAAGTTCTTTGAGTATGAGCACAGTTTTTATTGAGATGATTTATGTGAGGCCATGTGCGATTCGCAGAAATAGGTGTTTCTGCCACCTGATCGGTGTCAATAATTTGGGATTGGCGTTCCATCATTCCGGATGCCAAGGAGTTGATACACCCCAAGAGATGATGGACTATAAACTGGAGTGTTATTATTGAAGGTCGTTCCACCATTTGAAAAATTGATGTTTTCTGAAATCTGGCTGACACTTCCATCACAAAAAAGAAAGTTTCCGATCCCTGGATGATTGCTACTAAAGCCTTCCGTGCACGTGTTTGTTGGCCGGACGGGTCGCGGATCATTTAATTTGATGCTGACACGTGCACGAACCCAGTAACTTCCCCACATATCTGGTCCCGGAGGATTTCGTACACCAATCCATGTAGCTGCGCGGCAGCGTTCGTTGCGCTCCCCAACGGCGAAGGTCTTACTGAGGCCGTCAGTAATTGCCTCAAGTCGGACCGGATCTTCTGACCAGAATACTCCGTTTCCGTTTGAGCCGATCACTGGTCGAGGATCAAGAAGGCCACCATTGCCAACATAATTTGAGGTTGCCGGTTCAAAGTCAGAGGGACAATTATCGCAATCAAAAAGCCTGTTGTATTGTGGTCCCTTGCTCTTGCCGCCAGGGAGCAACGTTGGCGTCGTGTCACTTGCGCATCGAAAGCCACTGATGCGCGTTTGAAGAAGTCGTCGTATTTGTGGATTTCCA
>JBDOMS010000504.1:0-3639 GCA_039831735.1 Pirellulales bacterium | reverse complement strand
GTTTCACCACGCACGCATATGCGATATTATTTTCTCAGTGTTATGACGAACGTTGAGTGAGTGTGTCTTATGCCAAGGTCAAAAAATCAAGTAGGACATGGATGGGACTCTGAGTCTGGACTTTCTCCTCAAGAATTATTGTTTCTCTGGCAAGTCGTAAAGGATTTACAGAAATGTGATTCGGTTCAAAAGGCTGAGGCTCGGATTGCAGAAACAACTAGGTCATCCCTTCGTTCACCTTTAGTACGACAGGCCTTTTTAGAAACAACACAACCAATACTAAAAAACTTGAAAGAGAGAGAAGAACTTCAGAACCTTGTCATGCGTGACCCACTCACAGGCCTACACAACCGGCGTTATATGGAAGATGAATTGCTTCACCAGATCGACACCATACAGAGAGAAGAAACACCGCTTGCAATTGCATTAATCGACCTTGATCGTTTTCGAGCCTACAACCGTCGACATGGCCACATTGCGGGAGACCGAATACTTCAAACTCTTACATTTCTGCTCCAACAATATTTATCAGATAACTGCACTCCATGCCGTTATGGTGGCGAAGAGTTTGTGCTCATCATGCCAGGGATGACAGGCATGCAAGCGAAAACACAACTCGAGTTATTTCGCGAGCACCTTGCAGCATGTACCACACATCCCGATGGACAACCCATACAGCCAATTACAGCATCTATCGGGGTTGCTGAGTTTCCAGCATGTGGCATAACAGAGACAGCATTACTCAATGCTGCAGACCGAGCCATGTATAACGCAAAGAAGGCGGGGCGCAACCAAATTTGTGTATCTACCCCAAATCAATAACTTCATAAGTTTCAGAAAATACTTGCTGATTTGCATATTGAATTGCCACTGAATGGGAAATAACTATTTCTTGCGTTTAAAGAACTTTAAACACGCCATAGCGCGACATTGTGTTGCCCTGCACGTAACATATTTTCATCAGACTCTGTCGATTTTTCCGTAAAGAGCGATCGTATGAGTTGACGATAGTAGAAAAGATCTTTTACGCAGGGGGACATTCTGATGACACGGCACGTGATTGCCACGGCTGCCTTTGCAGTAGGGGCCATTTTCTTAGCTCCTTCACATGCATTCAGCGACCAGCATTTTCCAGGCCGACAGGCCTATGGATACCAATGGGGTTCTTCATATAACTCCCATGATTGGAATCGACTTTACCATTATCCTTACGTCTGGTATCCGCAAAACTTTTATGCAGACGGTTACTACCAAAGTGCAAATGACCTGTACTACCGCTATCCGCAGGAAATGCGTGTACCGGTCTACAACAAACGTTGGCAGAATTATTATCCGAAAGGACGTCGATATCACCAAGGGCATCACTTCAAACTTGATGTATTCTAAAGCACGAATTCAGCCTTGGACATTGAAGACGATAGATCATTTTAACCGCTTGACCTCTCCCAAAACTGTTGGAGAAGTTATGACAGAGGCAACCAGTGTGGATATCACTGCATCAACTTGCTTGAGCTCAATCCACTCATCTGCGGTGTGAGCTTGATCAATAGAACCGGGACCAAATACGACTGACGGAATATCTGCAGATGCATAGATGCTGGCATTCGTCCCATATCGAGCCGCACGACATTGTGGGGAGTTTCCAACAAGACGGGCTGCCGAAGTGAGAGACTCCGCTATTAATTTCGAATCAGGATTCAGATGAGAAAGCCCACTGCTCTCCAGAAAGGGAGCCATATGCTCAACGGCGGGATGGTCATATTCTGATCGTATTCGATCAATAACTTCGGCTCTGGCTTTGGATGGGCTTTCCTCAGGCAATACCCTCCGCTCAATCTCAAGAACAGTCAAATCAGGCACAAGATTGACTCCAATACCCCCTTGAACTGTTCCAATACTGAGGGTTGGCGGACCACACGGATGGTCTTTGTTTCTTGCATGCAATTCTGATGCAAATGACTCAACGGCAAGAATTACGTGACCGGCTCGATAAATGGCATTCTCCCCACGCTCCGGAAAAGAGCTGTGAGAGGCCGTCCCGTGAATATGAACCTGCCAGCGAACAGCTCCCTTATGTTGATTAACAATATTGAGTTTTGTCGGTTCAGCTACGATGGCAGCGTCCGGTAAAGAACCAACAAAGTGCTTTGGCGGACATGCAGAAGTGGAGGTTCTCCATAGTGACGTAAGTGCCTTTGCACCAGAAAAACCAAACTCTTCGTTGATTGTAGCAGCGAACAAAATGGTGACATAACGTGGCGCATCACTAGAAAGAAGGTGCTCTAGTGCCTCCAGCATTGCTGTCATACCACCTTTTACGTCGCAGGCCCCCCGCCCGTACAGCTTGCCGTCTCGCACGATGGGTGAGAATGGTTCAATCGTCATACCATCTATCGGAACCGTATCTTGGTGAGCATCCCAAAGGATAACCGGTGCTCCCGACACGGTTGCATCAAGCCTCGCGTAAATATTGCATCGACCAGGAGCAACTTGATGACGAAAACATGCCAGACCTGCGGCCGTCAATCGATGCATGAGATACTCACTAACTTGTGTCTCCAAATAATCCGGGCCGGACACCTTTCGGCCCATCGGATTGACACTCGCTCGACGTACGAGCGCTGCAAGGGTATCGGTCATCTGAGACATCTTGCGTACCCTACCACATGCACATCCACACGGATCTCCCTCCGTCCACAAGTCTTTCATTTAGGGAAGCGACGCCCCCCTCAGGAGAAGGATCCCACCTGATCGGAAACCAAAAAACCCTTGAAAAAAGCAGTTTTCTACGGTTTCTGAGAATCATGTCATAGCACGGGCTTGTGTTACTGGTGACTTCGTGAGAAATTTCACAAAGTGGTGTGTTGCCGCTGATTTTTGCTTGTCTGATCTTTTGACGTTTCGTTCCCTCTAACAATCCTGCCTACCTATGGACGCGATCCTCCCCGTCCTTTTGTTCGTCGCAATCGCGGCTGCTGTATCTATTGGGCTTGTGGTATTCGCAGAATGCATTGGGCCAAAACGTCAAGGTGCCGTAAAGGAGATGCCATACGAAAGCGGCATGGATCCTGTTCACGACACCCGACGTCGATTTGATGTTCGCTTTCATTTGGTCGCAATCACATTTTTGGTCTTTGATGTCGAACTGTTATTCCTCTATCCATGGGCTGTCGCCAGTCGCTCCACAGTGGGTATCGACGCAGCCGTATCTGACGGGCTTATATCGAGTCGAATTCTCGTTTTCGCAGCTGTAATGGTGTTCACAGCTCTTGTGATTGTTGGCTTTGCCTATGATTGGAAGAAAGGAGTATTCCGATGGCGTTAGACAATACGGATCTTGAACTTCCAGAGAACGTAGTCGTTAGCAAACTCGATGAACTAGCAAACTGGTGTCGAAAAAATAGCCTTTGGCCAATGCCTTTTGCTACAGCTTGTTGTGGCATCGAGCTGATGGCCACCGGAGCAAGTAAGCATGATTTATCACGCTTCGGAGCTGAAGTCTTTCGATTTAGCCCTCGTCAATGCGACCTTATGATCGTTGCAGGTCGAGTCGTTATGAAAATGCTTCCAGTGCTCCAGAGAATATGGCAGCAAATGCATGAACCAAAATGGTGCATCTCAATGGGCGCATGCGCGAGT
>JBDOMS010000391.1:0-3643 GCA_039831735.1 Pirellulales bacterium | reverse complement strand
AATACACATAAGGAGTGCTGTCCCAAATAAGACGGCCGCTTGTACATAAAACACTCCTGAAAGAATGCCCGCCTTGGCAAAAAAGACAACTCCTGCAAGAAGAGCAAGAACGGGTGAAAGTGAGAGAACAGGCTGATTCAAAAGAGCTTCTACCCAGAACAACAAGATACTGGCTATCATTGTTCCTCCCCAAACATGGGCGATTTGTCGTTCAACTGCCGTCACTGGGCCGGCACGATGACGCAAAGCCCAAAAAATCGGTGCCCATAGGGCAAGCCCACCACCCCAGAGGACCAGATATGGCCATCGCGTTGTCACGTCTTGCCATGCTAATACATCCGTAATAATAGAAAGCAGGAGAACGACAACCGAATGCCACATCCACAGCAGACCCCAATTCTCAAGTACAACTGCGTGATGGGTCTCACGAAATAGTCGGGAAAAAACATCTGCCATTCCACCAGAACGTGCTGCTATTACTTCTCCAGAAAGAAATGCTCTCAGATCTGCTGATAGCTGAGCAGCCGATGCATATCGTAGTTCTTGGGGTTTTTGTAAACTCTTGAGGGCAATCATCTCAAGGTCCCTATTCACGAGCCGATTCATGGAGCGCGGAACAGGTGGATCTGCTTCCAGTACCGCAAGAAGAGTATCCATTGGACTCGAGGCTTGAAATGGAGGTCGGCCTGTCAACATTTGGTAGAGAATCGCGCCTAGACTCCATACGTCGCTTGAAGGTCCTGCTTCCCCACGACTTCCAGCAGCCTGTTCAGGAGACATGTAACACGGTGTACCAAGAATGGCTCCTGTGTGAGTCACCGCCTGATCAGCCTCTAGCCGTTTTGCGAGGCCAAAATCAGAGATATGCGGCTCTCCGGATTTATCAATCAAGATATTCGATGGTTTGATATCACGATGAAGGACTCCTCGTGAATGTGCCGCGTGAATTGCATCAGCAACTTTTGCTAAGAGTTCAGCACCTTCACGTGGATGAATATCTCCTTCTTTCAGGCGATGAGCCAGTGTGGTTCCTTCGATAAAACGCATTGAATAAAAGGGCGTTCCGTCACACTCTCCAACTTCAAAAATTGAAACTATTCCAGGATGATCAAGTCGCGCAGCCGCTTCGGCTTCACTGCGAAAACGTGTCAGATCACTCGGGTTTGCAAGGTCTCTCCGAAGAAGCATTTTTACCGCTACTGTTCGATCAAGACTTTCCTGAATGGCTCGATAGACAATTCCCATGCCACCGCGACCAATTTCTTCAAGAAGTGTGTAGTCACCGAACTGTGCTGGAAGTGGTGTCACACCAGGAATGAATCCTGATAGGCTTGTCCGCTCGAAAGACGGTGCCACCTGAGAATCCTGAATGTCTGCATCTGCTAAACCGTTTTCATAAATTGTCGAATATTCAACAATCGCATCCGTGACCATCATGGCCCCAAATAACTCGCGGAGTTGAGAAGCTAACTTAGGATGTGAATGCACAAGTTTTTCGAGATGCTCTTGGGCAGCTGAACCTTTTTGTTCGGAGAGTTCATCCAGAAGATTTGCCAACTGCTCTTCTTCAACAGCGGAGAGGAGTGTCTCACTCATACTCGTCAAGTCTTTCGATAAAGCCATAGAAACCTCGAAACAATATTAGGCACGTGTGTCGATGCTGGCAGCTACTACCACATTCTCTCCCACAATATTTCAGATAGCTTTTCCATCCAACAACACACGCAATCTGCGCATTGCTCGCAGATAACGCATTCCAGCAGCCGGCTTGGAAAGACCTAAAACCTCTGCAACCTCGGCAGTTGATAAGTGCTCGAAATGACGGAGCAACACAATCTGACGATCGCCTTCCTCCAGTAATTCTACTGCTGCTGCGAAACGACGCTCGAGTTCATGCCATGTCGCTGCAGCAGCAGGCGTAAGACCTCTGTCTGTAATCTGACCTCCCATGTCTACCTGAGACTGATCACCGGTACTAGGAATAACCAATGGAACCTCACGATCAACACTCCTAGTTGCAGCAACCCGATGACGGCGATGCGCATCAACAAGTCTGTCTCTTGCCATATGTCTCAGCCAAAGCTGAAACGGCATGGTAGGATTTGCAAGATAATCTCCCAGGCGTCTATTCGCCTCTATCATCACATCTTGCACAATATCACTAGCATCGACTCGTTGTCGAACTCCTCTGTCCATACGACGATCAATCATTTGCTTGATCACATCACGATGACGCTTCAAAAGACTATTAATAGCATCCGCATCACCACTGCGCACTCGATCAAGTAAAACAAGTGTAGGCCGTGCTTCCGACTCTGATTCCTCTATAGACTGGGGCTTTCTGTTGGCTTCATTCTCGATATTCATAATTTTATTCTAACCAACAACAGGAAGTCTGTTCTATACAAATATCACCATACGTTGATTCATTGAACTATTTATGCATACGTGTATGTGCGGATCTTCAGAAAATCACATGCGTTGCTGTCGAGCACTCCTGCTGCTTATTCCTCAATCATGAAAATGTGGATCGAGTGTCCTGAATGAAAAAAATTGTTCCTAGCTCCTCATGTCTTCTTTTGGTTGCTGCTCAAACATACCCTTCGGTCGAAAAAATATGTGTTTTTGGCTCGAAAAAATAAATACTCGTCACTTTTCTCAAATACCTACTTTGTAAACGATTTTTTTCTATGACTCTTAGCAAATGGACGTTTTGAGTCACAAACGCACAGCACACGACAGGAAAAGCATTCCATGTGTTTTGAATGGGCTGACAGTCTAATGTGATTCATGCTTTGAGAAGCCTTCGGCAAAATCTGGATGCATTCATTCCTCACGCAGTTGCCAAGACTCTCCTATGCAAAAGATTTTCTCCTGTTGGCAAGAGTACTTTTGATTACCCGATGCCCTCCATTCATTCCAATTGTCTTTTGAACACTACATGCCACGCTGTACGACGGTTGCCCATGCCTTGGCTCGATTCATACATGTCGCGTGATACCCTTAGAAAGGTTGTCCCGCTTTCCAATCAATTTCATAATTGCATTTCTGGAGCACGTTCATATTATTGTTCTCTTCGACACGTCTCTGTGGATCAATTATTCCCAGTTCACTTTGGAAACAGTTTTGAATCAAGTGAATACCCAGTGTGAAGATGCTTGCCTGCCTCACTTTGTTCCATGTATTTCGTGAAAACCTATAAAACAAGTGCACTAGAAATGTTTGTATTGACTTTGCTCATGGGATGGCTTGCATGGCTCACCAGCAACTGTCTCGTCGCTGATGACAACTGGTATCAACCTGCAGGGCCACATGGAAACTGGCAAACTGATGGTGATCCACCACGTCTCTGGAGTGTCACACGAAACGAGAACATTCGGTGGCGAGCCCAAATGCCGGAAGCAGGTATGAGTGGTGTCACAATTTGGGATAAACGAGTTTTTGTCACTTCACACGCACCTATTCAGTCCCTTGAGGAAAAGCATGCCGTAAAAGATATTCTTGGATTTTGTATTGATGCAGACACTGGCAAGATCCTTTGGAAAGTCATGCTTCCTGGTCATGCTTTTATTTCACTGGCTGGCGGGTTTACCGATGGCACTGTCTTTGCTCCTATCACTGATGGAAACCACGTATGGTTTTT
>JBDOMS010000600.1:0-3645 GCA_039831735.1 Pirellulales bacterium | reverse complement strand
GGACTATACGCGTGACCCAAGAAATATCGCTCGTAAGGCCGTCAATTACCTCAAGGGTACTGGTATTGCCGACACGTGTTTTATCGGTCCAGAAGCAGAGTTTTTTGTTTTTGATGATGTTCGATTTGATCAAAATGCTCACGAAGGGTATTTCCATGTTGACTCGAATGAAGGTGAATGGAATCGAGGTCGAGTGGAGTCACCTAATCTTGGTTATAAGCTGCGTCATAAAGAGGGTTACTTTCCATGCCCACCATCCGATCATTTGATGGATGTTCGCACTGAAATGATGCAGACAATGATTCAAAGTGGAATTGATGTTGAGGCACAGCATCACGAGGTTGCAACGGCAGGGCAGTGTGAAATTGACATGCGGTTCCAAGAACTTGTTCGTATGGCGGATCAGCTTTGCCTCTATAAATATATTGTCCGAAATGTTGCGCGGCGTCATGGCAAAACGGCAACATTTATGCCAAAGCCTGTGTATGGCGATAATGGTTCTGGGATGCATACCCATATTTCATTATGGAAAGATGGAGCACCGTTGTTTGGTGGATCAGGATATGCAGGACTTTCTGAAATGGCACTCCATGCCCTTGGCGGAATATTGCGTCACGCACCGGCCCTCCTGGCATTCACAAATCCAACGACGAATAGTTATAAGCGTCTTGTCCCAGGCTTTGAGGCGCCAGTAAATCTTGCATATTCACAACGGAATCGCTCTGCCAGTTGTCGAATCCCAATGTATTCATCAAATCCAAAAACAAAGAGGATAGAATTTCGATGTCCGGATCCAACATGCAATCCGTATCTCGCTTTTTCTGCACTGCTGCTTGCAGCCGTTGATGGAATTCAAAACAAGATGAATCCGGGTGAACCACTGGATCGTGATATTTATGACATGCCACCAAAAGAACTTGAAAATGTTCCGAAGGCGCCGGGCTCACTCAGTGTTGCGCTTGAGGCACTTCAGCAAGATCATGATTTTCTTCTGCGAGGGGATGTGTTCACGGAAGATGTTATCTCAACATGGATTACTCTCAAAAAAGAAAAAGAGATCGCACCCATGCAACTCCGGCCCCATCCATTTGAATTCTGTCTCTACTATGATGCGTGACCTGTATGAGTCACCAGCAGGTTTTTCCACCATTTACAGCAATGGTTTGACCGGTCACAAAAGCAGCTTCGTCACTTGCTAAATACGTTGCTGCCCAGCCTACATCGTCCGGCGTGCCCCATCGTTGCATGGGCACACTTGCAAGATAGGCATCTTTGTCTTCCTGGGGGTCATGTTCATGTCGTTCCACAGGAATCCATCCAGGTGCAATCATGTTGACTGTAATTCCATGAGGGGCAAGTTCGTTGCACATGCTTCTCGACCAGCCTGTCTGAGCGCCCTTTGCAGCAACGTAGGCAGAGAAGGGAGTGACTCCCAGATGAAAAACTTCACTCGTAATGTTGATCAATCGACCGTGCTTGCGCTCTTTCATCCCAGGGAGTGCTCGTCGTGCCAGCAGGTAAGGACTTTTGACAAAAAAGTCCAGCATCTGTTGATAAAAATCCCAGTCATATTCTTCGATTGGTTTCTGGGGCTGTGCTGGCGTTGCATTAACAACAATAATATCAACAGGTCCAAGAGAGGCTTCGATAGATGTAAACATCTCATCAATTGCTGACTCATTTGTGACGTCGGCTCGAAAAAGGTCTGCATGTGCCCCACTCTTTCGGATTTCATCCAGAGCGGACTCTGCCCGTGTTTGTGAGTTTGCGTAGTTCATTGCAACCTTTGCGCCAGCCTTGCCAAGACACGTTGCCATGGCTTTGCCGAGACCAGTCGAAGAACCCGTTACGAGTGCGACACGATTGTGGAGTGAAAATACAGACATGACAATGCTTTTGTAATGAGAGGAAAGAGGACTTATTCAAGAACCATAGCGAATAATAGACGAACAAAGATACCTTTTATTTTTTTGTGAGACCGATTGTGTATTATTGGTATTAAAGAAAAGAGAAGTATAAGTCTCGCCCACTTGGAATTGAAGAGTTTGCGAAGAGATTAGAATATGGTCCAGAAGGTATTTTTTCTAATTCTCATTGCTCTTACAGCAATGTGTGGCTTTCCTGAAATAGGTTTTTGTGCACCTGTTGATTTTTCAAGAGATGTTCAGCCAGTGTTGGCGAAGAGATGTTTTGCCTGTCACGGCCCGGAGACACAAGAGGCCGGCCTTCGCTTTGATGATCGATCCATCGCAACGCATGAACTTCCAAGTGGCCAGAAGGCTATCGTGCCAGGAGATCTAACCGCGAGTGAAATACTTGCCCGTATCACGTCGTCTGATCCTGATATTCAGATGCCTCCGGAAGGTGCGCGTCTTTCAGATCAAGAAATTCAAGGAATCCAGCAGTGGATTCAGGAGGGTGCGACATGGGAGGAACATTGGTCGTTTCGCAGGTTAGTGCAACCAGATGTTCCGGATGTGAATGGTGCCCAGCATCCAATCGATGCCTTCATTCGGCAAGGGCTCATTGGGCGAGATCTACCAATTCCATCTGAGGCAGACCGTCGCACGTTGCTCAGACGAGTGACCTATGGAGTGACAGGTCTTCCGCCATCGGAAGAGGAAGTAGAAGCATTCATCAATGATTCATCCCCCGAGGCATGGGAGCGAGTTGTTGATCGACTCTTGGCGTCCCCTCACTATGGAGAGCATTGGGCACGACACTGGTTGGATTTGGTGCGGTATGCAGATACGAACAGCTATGAGCGAGACGGAAACAAACCGCACTCATGGCGGTATCGTGATTATGTGATCCGTGCGTTCAATGAAGATAAGCCGTATGATCGATTTGTTATTGAGCAACTTGCAGGAGATGAGCTGGATCCGCCAACGCAAGATAGTCTTATCGCGACTGGGTATTACCGAATTGGTATTTGGGATGATGAACCAGCTGATCGGTTGCAGCACCGGTATGACCAACTAGATGATGTTGTTGCTACAACAGCACAAACATTCCTTGGGCTAACCATTAATTGCGCACGTTGTCACGATCATAAGATCGATCCGTTGCCACAGAAAGATTATTACAGCCTGCTTGCTTTTTTTCATAACGTGACACCCATGGGTGCTCGTCAGATGAATCCTGATTTTATTGAGCAGGCACTTCCCGAAGGGGAGATGAGTCTGGTTGATGCACAGAATCAATTTCGAGAGCGCAGGCGACAACTAGTAGAAGCTGAGGCTGAAGTTCGGGCAATTAATAACCGCATTAAGGAGCATGGTGCTCAGGCTCGGGATGCACTCACGAAGCAAGATCTCAAAGCCTGGAAAGAAAAGGTTCAACAGCTGAAGCAAGAAACAGGTGCGACCCCCAAAGCTCTGGTTGTGAGTGAACATGGTCCCGATGCTCCAGAGACCTTCATTCTCTACCGAGGAAATCCACATGCAGAGACAACGCCTGAAAACCGTGTGGAGCCTGCATTCCCTGCGGTGCTAAGAGCCTCCACGCCTGACATCAACCCACCTCTGTCCGGACGGTCAACTGGTCGTCGGCTTGCATTAGCGACGTGGATTGTATCGCCAGATAACCCGTTGACGGCCCGTGTTATCGCGAATCGTGTATGGCAGTACTATTTCGGCCGGGGAA
>JBDOMS010000481.1:0-3665 GCA_039831735.1 Pirellulales bacterium | reverse complement strand
AGGTTTTGTCCGGGTGGTCGAAAGGAGCACACTGTATTGTGTGTGAGTGAAATCCGAATCAGTCACAGACAAAACGAAGTGAGCATCAAAAAAACACATTTTAGGGAGCTCAATGAAGACTCAGGGCAACTGAAACCTCACATCTTTCGTCTGAAGGGTACCCCAGCAGTGTCCAATACCGCACCTGACTTTATGCTGACTCAGACTTTGGTGTGTAAGTTGGAATTCCTGATCACCGATGCTAACGGTAACGGTGTCTCCTTTGAAGGCACCCCGTGTATCGTGCCAGACTCCGGACCTTGCCGTAGTGAAGGTCTCGGTCACAACTTTTGGCTTCTGCTGGTCGTATGTGACGAGTGAAATTTTATCGATGTCGACATTCCCCTTCGAAGGTCTTCCGTTGATGTATACCTCAAGCAGATGCTTGATGGGTTTTGTATCGACATCAAAAACCAGAATAACTTTCTGAGTCGATTCGTGCTTCCAGTCGCACTGGAACGTTCCATCATAGAATGGAACGCTGTAGAACGAAAAAGGCCCATACTCTTTTTTCTTGTGGTATTGCTCCTGCGTCCCAGTGACCGAGCGAATGCTACCTTTCATGGTCACTATGCCTCGAACACTCTTCGTCTGCGAGGCCGCTGGTTCAGCCGCATCGGTTGCGGGAAACAGCAGAATAAAAAAAGAAGACAACGAAATAATGATTATTGTTTTCATGGCAGCATTCTCTTTTTTTAGCAGTTCCGCCACTGTCGTACGATTCCCAATCAATAGTCCGCGCCCTTGTCACTGGCGTCGACAGACGCTTTCCATTCTTTCCATGCGGCGACCATATCTTCGAGCTGCTTCGCTCGAGAGTCAGCAAGATTGTTCTTTTCCTCAGGGTCATCCTTCAGGTTGTAAAGCTCCCAGTCGCGCGAATTCACTTTCGAGCAATAGGCTTTCCAGTCGCCGTCGTGCCACGCAGCTTGCCCGCGAATGTGAAACCCGAGGGGACGCGGTCGTGTTGCCATGCTGCCATTCAGCAGTGAAACCAGGCTAACGCCATCGAGTGGTCGATCGTCGGGCATCTCAACACCCACAATATCAAGGATGGTCGGTAGATAATCGACAGTACACGTAGCGACGTCGCTGCTTGTTCCCGGCTTGATCTTCGCTGGCCACTCAAGCAAACCGGGCACACGCACACCGCCCTCGTACAAGCTTCGCTTGCGTCCCCTGAAACGACCTTGCTGACCAGGAGCCTCGTCGCTGCCCTCGGGACCATTATCTGAAGTGAATGCGACCAACGTGTTATCTGCAATGCCGTGTTTTCTAAGACGATCTCGAAGCTTGCCGACTGCCCGGTCTAGTGCGGTGACACAGCCATAATAATTGAGATGGTATCCATCCAACTTGCTGTCAGCCTTGGCATAGCTGTCGGTGTCTTCCTTGCTGGCGACGACGGGTAAGTGTGGGGCGTGCAACCAAACAACGGCAAGAAAGGGAGAGTCGTGATGTGTGTCAATGAAGCCGATCGCGCGATCCATGATCAGATCTGAGTCGTAGCCAAGTAAATCCTCAGACTCGGGATCAATGAACGTCTCCTGGCCTGTCCAGTAGTGCGTGCCATAGAACTCGCGGGCAGCGCCGTCAGCGATGGCATACCAGCCTTGCCCGGATACCCTGCGAAAATCACCTCTGCCAACATCTTTCTTTTGTTTCCCTTTCGAACTTGCTGGCTTCCACATTGGATCATACGTTGGCGTCTTGGCTTCAGTCGCAAAAGTAGTTTTTATCTCGTGCTGCCAAGGTGGAGAGTAATTGGCCGTGCCCTTTCCACCGCGATTGGAGTCTTGTATCTCACGGGTCAGCGTGCCCATGTGCCATTTACCAAAATGGCCAGTAGCGTAACCCTCTGCAGCAAGTGCCTCATAGATGGTGAACTCACCTTTACGGAGGTGGCCATTATTCGCTGTGTAAATACCTGTGCGGTCGTGGTGCCGGCCAGTCACCACCGACGCGCGGGTTGGCGAGCACACCGGCGCCTGGGCGTAGAAGCGAGTGAGATTCAGGCTGTTGGCTGCCATTTTGTCGAGGTGCGGCGTGCGGATGTGGGTCCCGCCATTGAAGCCAACATCACCCCAGCCAAGGTCGTCGCACATGATGAGAATCACGTTGGGCTTGTCACCAGCTTTCACTCCAGCAGAAACCAGTACGATAAAAAAGACTGTAAAAACAAACAAAGAAATATGAGTTAAGAGGGATTGTTGTTTCATATTGTGATCAGTATGCAGTAGGTCCAAGAGGGCTTAATATACGAATCTTTATTCCTAGAAACCGAACCAGCCCGTGAGATCGGCTTTGATACGGTGCGTTTAGTTGTACCATTTTTTGTTTCACTTCTCCGGACCAGTTCCGTTTGATCCGTCAAAACAAACACCATCCACGTCGACACCCTTAGGCGTGCGAGGGTTGCCGCTTAAGCCAAAATAGACGACACGTCAGTTATTTCCTTTGCTCAGCTTGTTCCGTTTCTCACTGATCCGAACGGACAGTGTGTGCTCCACGTGCGGGTCGAGTCCTTCTCGCAGAATATAAATCCTGTTTAAGTGCAACTTGAAGCTATTCTTTTCAACAAATAAATCTTGTTCGACCCAATCTGAGCCATCAACACTGTGTTCGATAATACCGGCTTGGGGACCAGCGATCACCTGGATGGCGATCGCGGAACCTGTGAAGAGAAGGTCAAAGCTGTCTCCCGGTTTATATCCGATCAACTGAAATAAATATTTTTTCTATTTCATCACGGATTACCGACTGATCCTTTTTTTCTTCTGGGTGGTTCTCCGGCTGACCTAACTCATTCACTTTTGTCAGCGTTCCCTTGTCGGTATAAATCCAGTCCTTAGTTCTGATGTGCCGTTCATTCTTATACTCGATGTGCACCCATTCTTTTGAAGGAGCATCTTCTCCTCTTAGTTGCGGCAAGAAGCTTTGTCCGTGAATGCGTTGCATCGGTTGTGGAGCTGAAGCAATTTCCAGAAATGTTGGTAGGAAATCTGCCAGCTCGACCAGATCATCACACTGTGTTCCTGACTCAACAGTCCCCGGCCACCTGACAATGAGAGGAACTCGTGAACCCCGATCAGTCATCGTCATCTTGCCGCCCTTGACCTTGCTACGGTTGTCCCCCCAGACCGAAGTCACGCCACCATGCGTGCCGTTATCTGCGCAAAAGAGAATAATCGTCTTGTTGCTGACTCCAAGATCATCGACGGCCCTCACCAGTCGACCAACATTCCTATCAAGGTACTCCACCATCTCGGGAAAACACTCGGGGCCGTTTTTCTGCTCTGAGTCGGGAAGTCGACTGGTCGCCGCGCCGCCAGGAACCCTGACATAGGGAGTATGAACCAATAACGCTGGGTAATAGACGAGGAAGGGCTCGTTTTTTTTTCGTTTCATAAAGTCGATCAAAAAATCTGCCAGAACGTCCGGGCCAAACCGCTCGGCAATCGCATCCTCTTCAACCTTGCCGTTCATGCGGAAATGCGGCTGGTAGTAGCGTGACCTCTTGTTGCCGTCCCGATCAAACATTTGCCAAAGGCAATATTCGTCAAAGCCAAAAGCCTTAACCGTATCGTTGCGTTCAAGCCACGAGACATTCCACTTTCCGGCAATCG
>JBDOMS010000204.1:0-3666 GCA_039831735.1 Pirellulales bacterium | reverse complement strand
TTTTGCTAAAAGCTGAGCCTATGAGGAACCAGTTGTTTGCCCTGAGTTTTGTGTATACGTTGGCATGTGCTTTTTTGAGCTACGTATTTATGATTTTGCTGGGTGATACGGCGTTGTGGGGAAATTCGTGGAAGCTCTGGTGGATTTGGGTTGGTTCGACATTCGTATTGTCATGGCTGTATTTCAAATTTCTGATTTGGTTCGAAGACAATAGTCTGTTTTGGGTCATGCTCGTTCTTGGGATTCCATTCTGTCTGGATATGTGGTTTCACGTATCGCTGTATATTTTGAGTATGTTGTTCGCCTTGCTCTCTCGTTTTGTTCCATCGTTCTTCCAGTTCGCTCTTCTTTCAGTGTAGGGGCAATCGTGGTGTTTTGGGGCTATCAGGCTGCGTCAGGAGAGCATCGTTTCCATTCGAGGAGAATGGATTTGGAAGAGGCTGCATCCACGACTACAGGTGGCGTCGAATCATGTGCAATACGGTTTGACGCTTTTCTTAGGTGCGGTCTATCTTTGAGGTATGTGCGTGAGTGAGAGGAAAAGTATTTGAGACGGTATAGCGTAGTACGGAGGTAATCTGGATGGTACGACCGGGTCTTGTATTTTTGGTGTGTTGCGTGGCCATCAGTGGTGCATGTGCAGCGGGTGTCGATGCAATACCTGGAAAGGGAGCGCGTGAGCATGCGCTGCCTCTTCCAACAAGCATGATTCATACAGAATATGAACGACTTCTGTTTCCATTTATACGAAGCCGTGCCTATGCAAAGGAACTTGGTTGGAGTGTTGATAAAGGGATTCGAGACACGGGAGCCTATGTCAAAGGGGTGTCCTACGGCACTCACCCAGCGGTGAGGTGTTACTATTCTCCAAAGGTCATGTACTGGCTTACAGGCGATCCATCCTTTTGGCCAGAAGGACGTGACGCCGGTCTGGCGAAGCCAAAGAAGCCGAGAGAAGGTGACATACCTGATGGGGGTATGATCGTGAAGGAGATGTTGCCTCCACCAGCGCGACGTTACGAAGACAAGAGTGAGGCTGAAATTCAACACATCATGTGGTTGCCGACATCACCGGGGTGTGATGTCATGATCAAAGATTCATCAGGCTCTCCGAACGGCTGGTTCTGGGCGAGTGTGTTTGAAGGGCAGGAATACGATGAGCCAAACTCTTTTCTCTACCCTCAGGCAGGTTTTGTCATGGCGTGTGTGCGATGCCATTCAGTGGCGGAGGAAGGCGGGACATTCTCTTCACTTCGAAATATCATGGGCTTTCCTGGAGAGCCAATCCAATTCTTTGTCGATAATACCTGGCGAGATATTCCGGCAGCGCAACAGCCATATGAGTTCACGCGTGAGCGAGAGCGGCCGGAATTACGCGCGCCTCAGTCACCAGGTCCGGCTCGACCAAACTTTGCGTTCATGCAAATGTTTCCGGCAACCAGACATGTCACCTACCCTGAGGTAAAAAAATTCCCTCCTGAATCAAATGATCACGTGGCAGCTCATGCAACCGTTCCGGCTCGATATCTGTCATCAGATCAGTGCATGATGTGCCATAGTGGTGCGAATAGTAAGCATGCGTACGGCCCAATTATGTTTCTTGAGACCGAACGTGGGGGGCTGAATGTTTCGCCGTACGGTGAGTGGCGATGGTCACCAATGGGTTTAGCTGGTCGAGATCCGATCTTCCATGCCCAATTAGAAAGTGAACTTTCTCAATTGAGGGCAGATTTGCCTCAGGAGAAGGCCAGTCTGTTGTCAGACCAAATTGTGAACACGTGCCTTCGTTGTCACGGTGCCATGGGGAAGCGTCAGTATGACCATGATCAGGGAGTTGGGCATGAATACTGGCGTTCAGAATCAAATTTTCGTCGTGAATGGTTTCACATCGCTGATCAAAAACATCCACACCATAACTACGGAGCACTTGCTCGTGATGGAATCAGTTGTACGGTCTGTCATGGGATGGTTGAAGAATACAAAGATCTTGGTGATTTTCTTGCCAACTCCATCACTGGACAATATAAGAGTGGGCCTGCGCATGAAATATATGGACCTTTCAAAGATGTTGTGACGACTCCAATGAAAGTCACGCTTGGCGCTGCTCCAAAGCCCAGTGCGTTTTTGCAGTCATCGCGTATGTGTGCAAGTTGTCATGTCATCAATTTGCCTGTCCTTGACTGGCCGCTCAATGACCCTCCTCAGATTGAAGAAGCTCCTCCTGCGCATGCCGTCGAGCAGCTCTTGGCTTCTGAAAAAAATCCACACCTGCAGGGATTTCTCCACCGTATTGAACAGGCAACATATTTGGAATGGCTGAATAGTCAGTATCAGGATGAGTTTGGTGCAACGGCAGACTCGCGAAGTTGTCAGGATTGCCACATGCCAAAAGGCTATGAAAGTCCTGATGGAACAATCGCGATTGATCAGATCCAAACAAAAATTGCTGTTCTCCAAGATCAGGAATATCCAGAGTCAGACCATCGTATTCCCACAAAAGAACATGCCGTTCGTTTTCGTGAAGAGGGGTATCGTCGGCATACATTTCAGGGGGCCAACGTGTACCTCATGGAAGTGTTTCGTCAGTTCAATGATGTTCTTGGGGTTCGACTCAAAGACTATGAAACAGGTGTCGAGGGCATCCATTTTGCTATCGATAACTATGTGCACAATGCACGAAAGAAGACGGCAACACTTGAGTTGATCAATGTTGAAACTGCTGGGCAAGTCATCGCAGCGGATGTCAAGGTTACGAACCTTACGGGTCATAGGCTTCCGAGTGGAGTTGGTTTTCGAAGAGTGTGGATCGAGTTGTTGCTCGTCGATGGTACAACCGGAAGAGATCGAATTATATGGGCTTCTGGGATGACAAATGGTGCAGGAGTTATTCTCGGAGGTGATGGAAAGGTTTTGCCAAGTGAGTTTTTTGATTCTGTCGATACCAGTCAGGGTCCGAAACAAGCCTATCAGCCTCATCGAAGGGTTATCACTGACCAGAATCAGGTGCAGATCTACGAAGAACTCACGCAAGATGCTCAAGGGCGTTTTACAACAAGCTTTCTCCATCGTGCTCACGATGTCAAAGACAATCGACTTCTTCCAAAGGGGTGGTTGCCCAATGGGCCAAGTCCGGCCATGCCGTCTGCGTTTGTCAAAGCGACGCACCCGCATGGTGTAGGAGATGACCCACAGTATCAGGATGGGAAGGGAAGCGATATTGTCAGTTATCGAATAACAGTTCCGGAATGTTTCGATTGTCGATCACTCAAAGTGCAGGCGACACTGTATTCGCAGGCGTGGGCTCCGTATTACCTTCGTGATCGATTTACAGACATTCCAGATGGTCCGGATGGTGATGCACGACGAACACTCTTCTACCTGACCTCACACCTCAAGACAGAAGGAACAGTTATCGAAGGATGGAAATTAAAAATCGCATCGGATGAGGCTGCAATCACGGAAGATCATCAGAAGGATGAGATCCCTGATAAGCGGTGTAGCTAGTACTACATGATACGCATGCAAGCAGTCGGTCAGCAAAGGAGATTCAGTGAATGGCCATCTATGAGGTCCTTGGGATTGGAAGTTGGAGCCCGTGTGTAACTGACATCATCCATCTCGCCAATATTCTGTATTTGCTTTCATATTTGGTCAGAGATATTCTTT
>JBDOMS010000303.1:0-3672 GCA_039831735.1 Pirellulales bacterium | reverse complement strand
AGCTGTGGGTCTAGGTCAATATGAGACGGATTATCACTTTGCCAAAGTCTGTTGTGAACCGCATCGCTGCAGGTGAAGTGGTTGAACGCCCTGCCAGTATTGTCAAGGAGCTTCTGGAAAATGCTCTCGATGCAGCAGCTACGCGGATTGATGTGACGCTTGAGCAAGGTGGTATTTCTTTGGTACGGGTGTCTGATGACGGTGGCGGGATAGAGCCGGCTGACTTGCCTCTTGCAGTTGCTCCACATGCCACAAGCAAACTTCGAACTGCAGAGGACCTTGAAAGTATTGATACTTTTGGTTTTAGGGGAGAAGCGCTTGCGAGTATCGGTGAAGTGTCAACTTTGCTTATCAGATCTCGTCCGGCACACTGTGAGGGAGCATCCCTCTCGGTAGACGGAGGTAGATTAGGAGAAGTCGTGCCCGAAGGCTGTGGCAATGGGACAACCATTGAGGTTCGGCAGATCTTTGGAAATGTGCCTGCGAGACGGGCATTCTTGAGGACTCCACAAACAGAATGGCATCATGCAGCCGATGCCTTTGTGCGGACAGCTTTGGCAAATCCAAAGGTTGCTTTTTCACTTACTCATAACAGTAAATTGATTCACGACCTTGCGGCAGTGTCCTCATTCCGAGAGAGAATTGGAGGGTTGTTTGGCAGACAGATGGCAGAACGACTCATTTCGATTGAAGCCTCTGATGAAGAGATTCAATGCAACGGCCTTGTAGGACGTCCAGAGGATGATCAGGCGAGTAATAGGCTGCAGTATCTCACCGTGGCAGGGCGTCCATTTCGTGATCGTTCTATTATTCATGCCGTGCAAGAGGCGTATCGGGGATTATTATTGACGGGACGACATCCAATTATCTTCCTGAATCTTCAGGTTCCAAGTGATTCGGTTGATGTCAACGTGCATCCTGCAAAAACAGAAGTTCGATTTCGTGATCCTCGGCGGATATATCGATTGGTTGTGTCTTCGCTACGGTCTACATTTTTGGAAACGGATATGGGCACAAGTATCCAGTCACCTTCAACGTGGAGTCGTCCACAGATTCAGCCTCATGTTGAGGCCAGTAGCTTGAGCAGTAGTGTAGATGATTCTACGCACAAGATGCCTCTGAACACTCATTCTCCTGCATCTAGCTTGTCAGCCATACGAGGGCATTCGTCGGTAGCGTCATCTTCGATGTTAACTGATTCTAACGGGTGTGATGTGCCAACGTGTTCAGAGCATACTCGTCAACGTGCTGTTCAGATGCAAAATCGCTATCTTGTGGTTGAACAAGGGGATGGTATTGAAGTCATTGATCAGCACGCGCTTCATGAGCGGGTCCTCTTTGAGCGGCTAAAGTCATCTGTCGACAATGGGCAACTCGAAGTACAATCACTTCTTATTCCAGAACAAGTTGATCTGGGACCAAAAGAATTGGAACTCATTACGGAGTATTCATCAGCTTTAGAAAAAGCTGGAATGCACATACAGCCATTTGGTGGTTCAACGGTGCTTGTTTCATCAAAGCCAGTTTTGGCAGGTAAAACTTCTGCAGAAGAGATTATTCGTGAGGTAATCGAGCGTCTAGCAGTTGCAGCATCTGGCACTGAAACAAGGATGTTGGTCGAAGAGGTGTTGCATAGTCTAGCCTGCCGTTCGGCAATTAAGGCAGGAGATCAACTTTCGCAAGAAGAAGTTGATGCATTGATTCGGGATCGTCATATTGTCAATGACGCCCATCATTGTCCGCACGGTCGTCCCACATCTCTTCTCTTATCGAAACAGGAACTTGATAAGCAGTTTCGTAGAACGTGATTCTTCTGGCAGTCAATTCAAGAAAGTGATGCTTTCGAATAATGATTTGTGTAGGAATAGGACGTGGCCGTCATCGTCATGTGATTGCTGAGCACAAGTTTCTTGCCGAGCAGGGTGTGAAGCTAGTGGAACTACGATTGGACTACATTCAAGGTCCCGTTCAGGTTAAGCGGTTACTTAAGGAACGCCCCTGTCCTGTTATAGTTACGTGTCGACGTGCTCAAGATGGTGGGCGTTGGGAGCAGTCTGAAGAAGCGAGAAGGCTTGTCTTGCGAACGGCTATTGTAGAGGGTGCCGAATATGTAGACCTTGAGGATGACATCGCATCGATCATTCCCCGTTATGGATCAACAAAACGAATCATTAGTCATCATGATTTTCATAAGACACCAAATGATTTGATTGGACTGCATAAACAACTGAGCACTCTTGACGCAGATATTGTGAAGATTGCAACCATGGCAAATCAACCAAGCGATTCACTGCGTGTGCTTGAACTTATGCAGTCGGCTTCAAGGTCTACAATCGGACTGTGCATGGGGGAAATTGGCATGCCGACGCGAGTGTTGGCAGGACGCTTCGGTGCACCGTTTACCTACACGACATTCAGTAGTGATCGAGTACTGGCTCCGGGGCAGATTGGTTGGCGAGAAATGCGAGATGTTTTTCGATACGAAATGATTTCAGAGTCTACAAAAATATTTGGGGTAGTTGCTGATCCTGTTGGGCATAGTCTGAGCCCTATTGTTCACAATAAGGCGTTGTCTGCAGCTGGAATAGACGCGGTATACCTGCCGTTCCGAGTCCCTGAGGATCATATTGATGCCTTTCTAGAATCAGCCGAACGGTGGCCGCTGGAGGGGCTCAGTGTAACGATTCCCCACAAGCAAAGTGTGCTTCGACATGTGAAGCACTGTGACGAACTTGTGAAATCAATTGGAGCTGTCAATACGCTCTCTCTAAAATCAGATGGATTTTTAGCATTTAATACAGATGCGACGGCCGCTATAGAGAGTCTTAAAGCAGCGATTGCAGAAGATGAAATCCCTGAGGATTCAAAAAAATCTGGAATCGGCATCCGCTCGGCACTCATCTTAGGTGCAGGTGGAGTGGCAAGGGCTCTGGCATTTGTACTTCGTGAACGAAACGTTGAAGTCACACTAGCAGCTCGGTCGGTGAGTAAGGCTGAAGCAATAGCGAACGAGGTTGGATGTAAAGTCGTTGACTGGGATATGAGACATCGAATTCCCCATGATTGTATTATAAATGCTACTCCAATCGGAATGCATCCGAATGTAAATGATTCTCCATTTCCAAAATCACATCTTCAGACGTACATGATCGTTTTTGATACTGTCTATAACCCTGAAAACACTCTTCTCATCAAGCAGGCACAATCTATCGGTTGTCGAACTGTCACTGGTGTGGATATGTTTATTCGACAGGCAGCTCATCAATTTTCGATCTGGCACGACTGTGAGGCCCCTGAAGCCGTTATGCGGGATGCCTTGAAGCGGGCAACTGCTTCAGCAAAAATTCCTGAGTAATAATCCTTGTGTGGAAAAAACTATGCCCCGTATTACTCTCATTGGCTACCGGGGAAGTGGAAAAACGACTCTTGCAGCACTGCTTGCAAGCCGTTTGGGGTGCAGTTGGAACGATGCAGATGCAGTGCTTGAATCCCATGTCGGTTCGTCCATTGCTGCCTTTATCAGTCGCTATGGAGAAGCGGCTTTCAGGGACGAAGAGGCGTCAATACTTGCTTCAGAATTTCAAGACTTTGACGGTGTGTTGGCAACTGGAGGTGGTGTTGTCTTGCGTGCAGAAAATCGCAGGTTGCTGCAACAAGCGTTTTTTCCCGTTG
>JBDOMS010000069.1:0-16581 GCA_039831735.1 Pirellulales bacterium | reverse complement strand
GCATAACAGCACTTGACTGTTCAGAACGTCTCACAGCGCTCCTCCCGCAAGTGCTTCCGCTTCCTCAGGACACGTGTGATGTTGTGGCTGGTGTCCGTGGTAATGTTGATCTCAAATGGCAGGCACAGGGGTCACTGAGACAACTTCGTCAGACAGAGTTCGAGTGTCACGGGGAACTTAATTCCGGACATTTTGAGACGTCAAAGCTCCCTTTTGATGTAAGTGACATGAAGGCAGAATTCTATGCTGATAAAAAAGGATTCACTGTCGAATCATTGGAGGCTCATGGTGGCTCAACACTACTAAGAGGGTCAGGTGCTGTTTTTGGGTGGTCCATGTCGAGTGATTTCCAGTTTCTTCTTGAGGCAGAGCGATTGATGCTCAGTCGTCAATGGGAGTCATTTTTGCCTCCTGAAGCAGCTGAACATTGGCGGAAGATTTTGCCCGCTGGAGAAGTTGATGTTCGGGCTGAGTTGACTCGTTCCAACGGAATGATTGAACCTCGAGTCTCTGTGCGGTGCCGCAATGTATCACTAACGCATTATCGTTTTCCGCACAGACTTGATCGGACCGTTGGTACTGTTGTTCTTCAGGGGAATTCACTTTCGTTATATCTAACAGGACAAGCCGGTGGACAGCCTGTGCAGATATCAGGTGCTTTTCAATTTGAGTCAAGTGGTCCAGTTGGGCATGTTGAGGTGCGAGGTGAGGCAATGCGAATTAGTGATTCGCTCCTTGCAGCGATGACTCCTCGCAGTGCAGATATTGTTCGGAAACTACGGGCATCAGGAACGTTTGACTTCATTTTTCGTCATGAACGTGCACCCCACTTGAAGGACAGAAAATCAAATTCACTTGGTATTCGTATCACAGACTGCAGTATGGCATACGCAGGATTTCCATATCCTCTCACAAAGGTTTCTGGCAGTATTCGTATGCACGATGATAAGTGGACCATTCAAGATGTCACAGGAGTCAACGACGTTGGAGTTGTTCGATGCACTGGTTCACTCATACGATCAGATGATGATGATGGTCAACTGACCCTTCAACTGACGGGAACTGGAGTTGTACTCGAGCGGGAACTGCGAGACAGTTTGCCTACAGGAATGCGTCAAATTTGGGACGACCTTGATCCTCGGGGGAATGCAGACTTCACGGCGATTATCCGTCATCGCTTAAAGAATCGTTCTACCAAGGTAGAGGTAGAAGCCATTCCACATGGTCAAACTGTATCGATTGAGCCTGCTTGGTTTCCCTATCGCCTTGAACAGTTGAAAGGACGATTGATCTTGAAGGATGGTGTACTTCGTTTTGAAGGTGTACGAGGTGTTCATGACCGAACGAGTGTTGGAGCTGAAGGGACATGCCGTTTTCTGAACGATGGTGGTTGGCACGTGTCTTTCGAAAGGCTTGTTGCCGATCGATTTCGAGCCGATCACGATGTTGTTCGAGCATTACCACCCGGCTTTCAGCGAGCGATCAACCTTGTGAAGCCACGCGGATTGTTGTCTCTTGCTGGAACACTTGACATTTATTCAGTGCGATCTGCCTCCAGGCCATCACAGGATAGTCATGAGGAGCTGGCGAGTCTGACAGCACCTGCTGCCAGATGGGATCTGAATCTCGACATGGAACAAGGTTCTGTCGATGTTGGTATTCCGCTTGAACATGTTCATGGAGGGGTGCGGCTGTGTGGTCAAAGTGATGGCAATGTGTGGCAATCAAAAGGAGAGCTGAATATTGATAGTGCAATGTGGCGTGGTGTGCAGATGACACGTATCACAGGGCCTATTACGGTAAGTAGTGAAGGGGCACAGTTCGGTATGGCGGCAAGTGGTCTCGATGACCGCCCACGGCGTCTGCAGGCTCAGATTGCTGGAGGTACACTTGTTCTGGATGGTCGTGCAAGTACCGATGATATTGGTTCCTTTGCTGTCGCAATGTCACTTGATGGAGCAGATCTTGAGAGACTTTCTGGAGATATGCTCACAGTTCGTGGTGGAGCGAATGCACAACGCCCCCGTGGTCGAGTGTCCGGAACATTAGAACTCAGCGGATCGCGTATTGGTGCGCACTCACTCACTGGCCGTGGGCAAATGCGTCTCAAAGAGGCAACAATTTATGAGTTGCCAGTAGTTGTGGCATTGCTGAAAGTCTTGCGGGTGAAGGCACCTGATAGAAATGCCTTTGGTTCGAGTCTGGTTGATTTTAAGATCGAGGGTCCTCATGCAATTCTTGAAACAGTTGAACTATCTGGTGATGCTATAAGTCTTGTTGGGGCTGGGGAACTTGATATCGATGGAGAGATTCATTTAGTGCTACGATCGATTATGGGAGATTCTCAGCAGCAATTGCCTGCCATGAAGCGATTTCTTGGAGGGGCAAGTGGGCAATTTCTTCTCATACACGTCGACGGGACGCTTGCGAGCCCAGAGATTTCAACGGAGGCGTTTCCCTCTCTTGCAGCAGCGATTCAGAGAATCCAGTCTGTACAACGTAGCCCTGACGCCTTACGAAATACATCATCCCGCCGTGAAGCCCGAGGAGATCTATAGTTTCAAAATCTGTATAGAACATGCATATGCAGGTAAAATGAAGAAAGGGTTACAGTAGAAAGCCTGTAATTGCCGATGGAAAAGCGACGATGGTGGAAAACAAACAGCTGAAATTTGTCAAAATGCAGGGAGCCGGTAACGACTACGTGTATGTCGATTGCTTTCGGGAGCCATTTGCGGCAGATCCAGCAGTCGTGGCACCAAAGATCTCTGATCGACATTTTGGAGTGGGTGGAGATGGCCTCGTGCTTGTACAGCCCTCTTCGTTGGCTGCATCACGAATGCGAATGTTCAATGCCGACGGAAGTGAATCAGAAATGTGTGGGAATGGAGTCCGGTGTGTTGCGCATCTGACCGTTGCTCGTGGTTATGCCCCTGAAGGAGAAGTATCTATTGAAACAGGTCGAGGTGTTCTAACGGTTTGTGTTCAAAGAAAAGGACGTCGTCAGAGTACCGTGCAAGTAGCGATGGGTGAACCTATTCTTCATTCAGATGATGTTCCAGTGGTGATTCCCTCCAATAAGGAGAAGCACGTTATTGATTTTCCGTGTAAGGTGTTTGAGAAGCTCGATGACGTATGGGTGGATGAAGCGAAGCTGGATCAAAGAATCACATGCGTCTCCATGGGTAATCCACATGCAATATTTTATTGCAACAATGTCGAGGCAATACCGCTTGAAAGGGTAGGGCCTTTATTAGAGTGTCATTCCATGTTTCCGAAACGAATGAATATTCACTTTGTGCAGAGGCTCACGTCGGGGCGTGTGCGAATGAGAACGTGGGAGCGAGGCTCCGGAATCACAATGGCATGCGGCACCGGAGCCTCTGCAGTGTGTGTTGCGGGGGTTCTCACAGGTCGCACGGACAGTCAACTCGTCGCTGAGTTGCCAGGAGGAGAATTAGTTCTCCAATGGGATGGAAAAGGTGAGGTCTTCATGACGGGGCCAGCTGAGGAAGTGTTTGAGGGAGAATGGTATCTGGAGCATAGAAAATGAAAATCCAGTCACCATTGGCTATTGGTGCGTGGTCACTTGTTTCCACTGCGTGCATCCGTCAGTGGATGGCCACTCTAGATTGTCGAGCTGTGTATGGTGATCAGACAGTAGACCCTGTCCACCAAGAGTATCAAGGAGCCAAAATCTATGTTTTTTGGCATGAAAATATCCTGCTGCCACTGTATCTGCGAGGACACAACAACATTTCAATGCTTCTCTCGCGTCATATGGATGCCAATATTCTCGATCGTGTTGCTCGTATGATGGGGTTTGGTGTAGTACGGGGAAGTACTTTCCGTGGTGGGACAACAGCCTTACGCGAACTCGCAGCCAGAGCGGCTGCGAGTAATCTCACAATTACTCCTGACGGTCCGCGCGGTCCACGCCGACGGTTAGCGGCAGGCTGTATTTTCCTCGCGAGTACCCTCCAGATACCAGTCGTTGCTATGGGGTTTGGCTATCAAAAGCCCTATCGTTTTGACACATGGGATCGTTTTGCCATGCCATGGCCATGGTCTCGTGCGAGAGGCGTCATCAGCAGGGCTGTTGCAATTCCGCCAAATCTTGACCGGGATGGCATTGAGTATCATCGACAGGGCTTTGAACGGTTACTCTCTCATCTCTCTGATGACGCTGAAAAATGGGCAGAGTCCTGCACCAAACGAAATGGAGAAATAATTGTTCGAAAAGAGCCGTCACGGGTGGCCGCTAAGGCCGCTGCAATCATTGGTCCTCCAGGGTGCCAGCTCGAGGAGGAACTCGAGCGAGTTCACGCAGGGAAAATCAATCAGAAAACATCCTGTGGTTGTCCAGCCGCTTAGCGAAGATTTGTAGACTCAAGTTGTTCAATGCGTTGTTCGAGTTGCTCTATCTGACGGTACAGATCACGGATATCCTCCCGAGCGATCGTGATGGCGTCGTTTGATAAGGAAGTTTTTGTGGCTGGTAAAGTTATTATTCGCTCTGCTTCCCTGAAGCCATTAAGGGGCTCTTTTGCGATCTCACCTACCAAGGCTCGCTCGAGAGGAGCCTCGATGGATTGGAGCATCACATCCGCATGTCTTGATTCTCCCCCAGGAAGAACGTATTTGAGAGGTACAGGAGCCCCTAGAGGGCCTGAGGTGACGAGTCTTGTCAAATCACTAGGGTTTCTGACAGGTTGATTTCTGATTGCAACGATGACGCTGCCTGGAGGGATGCCAGCCATTGATGCTGGGAGATTCGCCACCACGCCAATGACATAGGCCCCTGACGCCACAGGGAGGCGATAGCGGGCCTGAACCACTGAATCGACTGGAACAGTTCTCACACCCAAGGCAATCCTGCCCGGAGGGCTGTTTGTTGCGTTCATTGGGACAGGGGCGGGAACAGGAGTTGGTAACATGCCTGCTGCCGGGGTAGAGGAGGTTGAGACTGGTGCTTTTGCTACAGAGGCAGACGAAGGAGGATTTGGTGCCATCACCGCAGGTGATTGGGCCATTGAGGGAACTTGCACCGTGGGCGACTGAGACGGTGTGTTTGATTTGTAATTTGAGGCTAATGACTCTGTGGGAAGAATCGCATCGGTTTTTTCTTGGAGTGTTTTCTGCGGGCGTTTTGTTGCTATCAGTTCGAGATCTTTGACAACCTCCCCTTTTCCGATCGCTATCTTGACGGTTACACCAGGGACAATAGTTGCCAATACTGCAGCCATTTCATCAGATGTTTTCAATGGCGAACCATTGATTCCAAGCAGGATGTCCTGAGGGGTCACCCCGGCTACCGCTGCAGGTCCACCTGAAGCGACATCAACAACCACAAGCCGTCCAGGTACGATGGAATCATCTACAGTCACCCCGAGCCAACCTGTGCCAGGGCGTGATGTGTCTTCAGGGGACTTCTCCCCACTCTTTATTTCTTCCTTGAACGCGTCATTGGTATCTTTATTCAAGGAACGCTCTAACTCATTGGAGTCAGATGATTTAGAAGGAACGGCTGGTGGCTTGGCGTCAGATGGTTTAGTAGGAACCGCTGGCGGCGGAACAACGGCCTTTGGTTTTTGAAACGGAACTTGCAGTGGTTCGCCAATGGATATTTCACCAGGCTGGAAATCAGGAGATTTCACGGAGTCTTGAATTTTAGTGTTGGATGTGTCGTCCTCGGCAAATATTGATGTGAGGAAAGGGCACCAAAGCATCGTGAGTGCAGACACCATGAAAAACATTGGTCGAACCATTACTTATCCTCGCCTCTTGGCCACTAAATACAGCATGTTCAGTGAGCAAATACAGGACACTGAGAGTTTTCAGTATAAACAAAAAAAGGCTTGTTTGCGCGGATTCTTTTTGCTGTTGGCTGGCAAAAAACTCAGCCTGAAAAAAACTTTGATCGTGTTGCCCGGACTGAAAACACTTTCGTTTGACAGCAGTGCTAGCACACCTATACTCGCTCGCCAGTGGGTTGCAAACTTCATGGAGGGCGTCCCTTATCAATCTCGCGGAGGGCGTTGTTTCGCTGGTGGAAGGAGCCATGGCAAGAAGACAGAAAAAGATTGCTCCGTCATGCTCCAACGACGAACTCGCGGGTTCAATCCGCCGAGCTCTACAGAATCGGGTTGGTGTTGATCGATATGAGGTTTGGTTCGGTAAATCAGCCAATATTTCAGTTGTCACGGATGATTCTTCTGCTCCGGTGGTTGTCACGTTGACCATTGGAAATGGTTTTTCTCATGAATGGTTGAGAAAAACGTTTCGCTCTGACGTTGAGTCAGCAGTGGCTTCCGTATGCGGCACTAATGCCACTCTGCAGTGGATGGAGAATCGTTCTGAAGCGACTGAGAAATCGTCTTCCAAAGTTCTCGATGTTTCGACGTCTGATGAAGAGCTGGAACCGACTAGTTCCTTGAACAATTCTTCCCAATCAGACTCAATTCCGGAGATTTCACCAATTGTGGCACGGCCTCATCGTGGGAATTCTCCAAATAGTGTCTCGTCGAGTGGTAAGAATCGAGTATTGCCTAGTTTGGATTCCTTTGTGGTAGGGCTTACAAACAGGATGGCTCATGCGGCAGTGGAACTTGCGGTCAATCGTCCTGGTGAAATGTCCCCCCTTTTTTTGTTCGGTCCAAGTGGTGCTGGCAAAACACACCTTCTCGAATCCTACTGTGGGTTGGTTCGGGATCGAGAGCCGGGAGTCGCGACCGTTTACCTATCTGCTGAGCAATTTACGACCGCATTTTTGCAAGCCCTGCACGGATCCGGTTTGCCCGGTTTTAGACGTTCTTGTCGACAGGCAGATATTCTCATCATCGATGATATTCACTTCCTCATCGGCAAAAAAGCAACCATTGAAGAGTTTCAGCAGACCATAGACGCTCTCTTGCGGAATGGTCGACAGATGGTCTTTGCAGCTGATCGAGATGTTGATTCTCTGAGTGCGTTAGGACCAGATTTATTGGTCCGACTCAAAGGCGGCATACAGGCTCAAATGTTGCCACCTGATGAGGACGTTCGTTATGGAATTATTAGAGGATTGGCAAAGCGCCGCAGCCTCGACATTCCGCCAGACGTGATTCATTACGTTGCAAAACACATTACAAGGCATACACGTGAGTTGGTTGGAGCGGTCAATCGTCTTGAGGCATCAAGTCATATGCTTGGGATACCAATTTCAGTAGGAATGGCAGAGGAGTCTCTTGTTGACCTTGTACGATCGAATCAGCGGAGTGTCCAGCTTGCAGATATTGAACGGGCAGTTTGTACTGCCTTTGGTATTGAATCGGGGACCTTACAATCTTCCAGGAGAGTGCGAAGTGTAAATCAGCCTCGAATGTTAGCTATGTTTCTTGCCAGAAAACATACCGCGTCAGCGCTTACTGAAATTGGTAGTTATTTTGGTCGTAGAAGTCACTCAACGGTTATTTCAGCACAAAGGAAAGTAACAACATGGGTGGACCAGCAGGAAACAATAAATCTTGCAAATGCCTCATGGGATGTGAACGAGGCCATTCGTCGAGTTGAGGATCTTCTTCGAGTCGGATGATTGTAGACAGAAAATGGTACGTGCCGCTTAAGGGAAGCATTAATTCTGAGGAGAATCTACGATCAGCCTCTCTTCAAGACTGGCTTTATATCGAACACTTGACTGAGGCCCTTCAAACCCCACTACCCGTCGGTCAGTCGATGTAGAACGTGACAAGATTCGTCCGCCCTGGATATCAAATCGGATTGTACCGTCCCATATGCGTTCAAGAAGACGGGCCTGGAGCCTCGGGTCATCAATCGGAGTTAGCACGGTTGTGTCAACCGAAATCGTTGCTATGCCATCTTCAACTTTTTCCAGTTGGTAGCGAAGACGTGTCCGAACGGCTTTTCGCCCAGCATGAGGGGCCTCAATGACTAATTCATCTGCCACGATCCAAGACTCACCTCTGGTTACCTGATTATCCGGTAGGGGAACAACGACAAGATCACCAGTATTTCCCTGAGGGATTGGCAAAAGATCTTGTCGTTGAATAATCCGTCCAGTTCGGTCGACAATCAGTCTGGTAAGCGGAACTCCGAGGCTTTTTCGGACCGTCTCGTATCCAGGTGGGGGTGGGTCGTTTCCTGAGCTACTCCAACGAAGTTCGCCACGGTCGGTCGTTCGAGACGTCATGGTCACCTTGTCTACCGATTGCTCGAGCGTGGCCAAACCTTTTTCACTCACATGTATGACACGCCAAGTCTTAAGTGAGTCAGTCGAGGTTTCTGTGGATTGTCGAGTGGTGCCAATTGTGGTTTCAGTCAGGGAACGGTGCCGAACATCCATATCAATTACATCGCCTACCTGAAAGTGGTATTCCAACTTGTAAGTGATTTCATTCGTCGACCCCAAAGCCGTTTTTCCAGAGGCTTGGTAAGCCATGACTACAAAAACTATGACGAGGCCTATGTTCCTGATTGCCACCGACATTTTCATTTTCAAGTTTCCTGCTCGCCCTGTGGTCCGGCAACACGTGTTTTTCCGCCCCAAAAAAGTTTTTCTCGAAGTGTGCGATAATACGCAAGTTCCTGCATCTCAATAAGTGTAAAACGTGGCGATGCGCGACGTACTCGGACACGATCATCTGGCACAAGATTTGAGATCATGCGACCATCGACAACGCACGCAGAACCAGAGTTGGGCGACGGGAAAACCAACTCGTACTCTCTTGTTGCTGAATCGATAACGGGTCGGTTGGAGAGGGTGTGAGGGCTTAGGGGTGTAAAGATGAAGGCATCAAGATCCTTGCGAACGATCGGACCTCCTGCAGAAAGATTATGGGCTGTGGATCCGACTGGAGTGCTGACAATCAAGCCATCGGCGTGGTATGTGGTTGCAAGTTCACCATCAATATGAAGAGCAATTTCAATCATAGAGAATGGCGGACCAGCAAGAATTGAAGCCTCATTGAGTCCAAGGACTTTTTGTAGAACGTGGCCTTGTCGAATGATCTCACATTCGAGCATGAGATGGTCAACACAGCAGAATCGTCCACGAGCAAGATTTGCGAGAGCCGTATCAACATCATTGCTCGATACACCAGCAAGAAAGCCAAGCCTGCCAAGGTTGATGCCCAGTACCGGGGATTGAGCATAGCCCATCCAGTGAGCTGTTCGCAGAATCGAACCATCTCCACCTAGCACAACAACAAGATCATAACGATCTTCCTTGGCGGGGTGTATTCTTTCCTCCCAGTCTGTTCGCGGGGCGATTCGGCGGGACGTTCGATGTCCCAAGCGATTCAAAATAGATTCCACGCGAGTTGCTTCAGATTCTATTTCAGCGATCTCACTCGATCCCACAATGAGAACATTCCAGTCGCTGTCAGGTAACAGCGAGGATGCTGTGTGCTCATCCTGCAAGGGTGACGAGGTCATGAACGGGCCGTTTGGGCTTCTTGTTCGTCAAGTGATTGGCCTGAAACAACTGAAGATTCACTGCCAGCCAGACGTCGACATGTGGCAGCAATTCCGCAGGCATCAAGCCCAAGTTCCGAGAGGAGTTCTCCACGTTCTCCATGCTCCACAAAGTGATCAGGCAGGCCAAGCCTGACAAAAGGTCTTGAAACAGAGGGCGTGGTGAGGTGCGCGTCGTTGAGAGCCTCAAGAACAGCAGAACCAAACCCTGTTGGAAGCGTATTTTCTTCAACCGTTACAACCCACGGCGCTTTGGCTATTTGAGAAAGCAGAAGATCAGTATCGAGAGGCTTAATGAACCGAGCGTTGATAACAGCTACGCGTAGCCCCTCGTTATTGAGGGATGCCGCTGCCTCAAGAGCCGCTCCGAGCAGAGTACCACATGCAATGATGAGCCCATCGGAACCTTCTCGAAGAACCTCCGCTTTGCCAAGTTGAATAGGCTCACGTTTCCCGGAATGATTTTCTGAAACAGCCTTTGGATAGCGCATCGCCACAGGACCGTCATGTTCTAATGCCCAAGGAAGCATAGATCTCAAGTCACGCTCGTCACCGGGAGCCATGACGACCATGTTGGGGAACAGTCGCATGTATCCTAGGTCAAAAGCTCCATGGTGAGTTGGACCGTCTGGGCCAGTAAGGCCTGCTCGATCAAGCATAAAGGTGACTGGCAGATTTTGCAGACAGACTTCCTGAAATATCTGGTCAAAAGATCGTTGCAGAAATGTACTGTAAATATCAACAATAGGCCGAGCACCTGCCTTGGCTTGACCAGCGGCAAACGCCACAGCATGGGATTCACAAATTCCAACATCAAAAAAACGGTCAGGGAACTCCTCACGGACCTTTTCAAGTTTATTTCCCTGACACATTGCAGCAGTTAGGACAGTAACTTGGGGAGCCTTACTCATGCAGTCACAAATTGTTTCACTTGCCACATTGGTATACGCCTTGGATGAAGATTTCTTGATAGAGACAATACAATCTTCATCATCACATTCAAAAGGAGCAGGGGTATGAAAGAATACAGGATCGGCCTCGGCAGGCTTGAATCCATGGCCTTTCTCTGTCACTACATGCAAGAGAATCGGACCTTCTTGATCCTTTACGAGTTCAAGATAACGAATCAGATTTGGAAGAGAATGTCCCTCGACCGGACCAAAGTATCGAACGCCGAGTGCTTCAAATAACATTCCACCATGCAAGGTTGCCTTAAGGGAGTCTTTGACGTTGACGAGCATGCGCTCCATCTGTTCGCCAACCATCGGCACACCCTTGATCAGTTCGGTCGCCTGATTCTTTATGCCCCGATACCAGGGGTTTGTGCGTATGACGTCGAGATACTCGGCGAGACCTCCGACCCTTGGGCAAATAGACATTTTGTTGTCATTAAGAATGACAAGCAAACGCTTTTTCAAAAACCCTGCATTATTCAAAGCCTCAAAGACAATGCCCGAGGGAAGTGCGCCATCTCCAATGACGGCTACTGAACGTCGACCAGACTCACCGTTAAGATCATCACCACTAGCGAGCCCAAGGGCTGTTGACACGCTACAGCCGGCATGACCAGTCATGAATAAATCAAATGGACTTTCATCAGGATTCGGGTACCCCATCAGACCCCCTCGTGTCCGAATCGTACCAAACTGGGAAAATCGCCCAGTAATCAGCTTATGAGGATAGATCTGGTGACCCGTATCCCAGATAAGTCGGTCGTGGCTAAAATCGAAAACTCGATGAAGTGCGAGGCAAAGTTCCACCACGCCAAGATTTGAAGCGAAATGAGCTGTTCGTGAAGCGGCAACTTCACAAAGAGCCTTCCGCATCTCGTTTGCTAATTGATCCAACTGCTCTGCAGAGAGTTTTTGCAGATCGCGAGGGGACATAATGGTGGGAAGAATATCTGACATAATTAAGCAATCAGCTAATGATTTCGAGAAACAATCCAAAATGCCAAGCGTACTAAGTCTTCCGCTGGAGCACCGATTTTCGAGATGGCAGAAGCTGCATCATTTGCAAGCGTTAGTGCCCTCTTTCGGCTGGCCTCAACTCCAAGGATAGATGGAAATGTGAGTTTTCCTCGTGCAGCATCCTTGCCAACTCGTTTCCCGACAGAAACCTCAGATCCTTCAACGTCGAGCAAATCATCTGCAATTTGAAATGCCAATCCAAAACTGTGGCCGTATGAAGATAAAGCGGCACGCTGGTCATCAGAGCCACCTGCAGCTAAAGCACCGAGTTCCAAAGCAGCTGAAAAAAGAGCACCAGTCTTTCGCGAATGAATTCGTTCAAGCCAGGCAATCTTTTCCGAGGTAGGTGCAGCAGTCATGTCCTCAATCCAACCTCGCTCTGCTGCCAAATCATCCATCTGCCCTCCCACAAGAGCGTCTTTCCCTGCTGCTTGAGCAAGCACCACGCATGCATCACCAGCAACTGACTTTGGCATTCCTTTCGCAAGAATTTCATACGCGAATGCCTGAAGAGCATCGCCACAGAGAATCGCTGTTGCCTCATCGAACGCGCGGTGACAGGTTGGCTGTCCACGTCGCAGGTCATCATCATCCATTGCCGGTAAATCATCATGAACAAGTGAGTATGCATGAATCATTTCGACGGCGGTGGCCGCCGAGGCTGCCGATTCCCATGTGCCACCACATGCTGAAGCAGCCCAAAGAGTCAAAGCTGGACGCAGGCGTTTTCCGGGTGCAAGTAGAACGTGTCTAATCGCATCGAGGAGTCTAGGAACCGACCCCGAGGAATTTGTGAGTGTCCCGCTCAAAAAGGGATCCATGAACGATCTGACAAGGCTCAGAGATTCTTGAATTTGAGCATCGAGCGCCACTGAATCTTCAGGGGAACTGGCCAAGTTGTCGGCTATTTGGCAACCTGCCATATTCAAGCCCTGCACGTAAAAAGAGGTCGGACTCCAATGGCGACCACACTGACAATTTAATGATATTTGAACGTTCTTGCTACCGCTCCAATTTTAAGCGTCTTTTTCTTCATCGTCCATCCCGGGAAGCACGTTTGGACGCTTTTGCCTCTTGGCAGATCGCTTTTTGGTCTTCTTTGAGCTTGCTGAAGCAGTTGTAGGCGTTTTATCTCTGACAAACGGCTTCACAATAGGTTTTCCATCATCGTCAATCTCAATGAGTTCGCTAATTCGCTCCTCAGCATCCGAAAGTTCTTCATGGAGGTGCCTGATCAGTGTTACACCATTTTCATAAGCCGTAATTGAGTCAGAAAGACCGAGAACTCCTGATTCTAGCTTTGAAACGATATCCCCAAGCTGCCCCATGCCTTCTTCAAACGAGGAGGGTTGGAGAAACTTTTCTGAAGACGGGGGATTTTTTTTCATGGATCTTGGTTTCGTCATGTGGAAGTTGTTGATTGTTGATGATCAGTTTCGACTCGCTCGACTCGGCTCCACAGCCGACCATCAGAAAGTTGACTGATGAGTCGGGCACCTTGTTTGACGCCGATAGTTGACCTGAGTGCAGCAGGATCATCATCTTTCGAGGTTATCGAGAATCCTCGAGCAAGTATCTTGAGTGGGCTATCGGCTTCAAGCCGTGCTGTTGCCGCAGCAACTCGCTCTTCAGAGCGATGAACTGCTGCCAATGTGTGTCGGTATAATCTCCCAATACTATCGGCCAGTTGGGTTTTCTGGCTAAGCATCAGCTGTTGGGGGTGTGCAAAGACCCAGGAATTTGCAAGGGTTTGAAGTTGTAGCTGCCCCTCATTGATCCTCTGCTTTAGCATGGCAAAAAGTCGAGGTCCAAGTTGTTCCAGTTGAGATTTCAACTGTGAGCCATCTGGAGAAATTTTGACTGCAGCGTCAGTAGGAGTCAGCGCTCTTTGATCAGCAGCAAGATCAGCCAGCGAAACATCAATCTCATGGCCCACACCACAGATGACCGGAATAGAAGAAGCCGCCACCGCCCTCACGAGTGGTTCTTCATTGAAGGACCACAAATCCTCAAGGCTTCCTCCACCACGGACAAGAGAAATAATATCTACCTGAGGCGTTATGCAGTTGGCTAACTCAAGTGCTGATGCAACCTCTCTTGCAGCCCCAGCCCCTTGCACACGAGATGGGATGACAATGACTTCACACGCTGGCCATCGTGCAAGGAGTGTCTCAAGAAAGTCGACAATAGCAGCTCCGGTCGCGCTGGTGACTAATGCAACACGCTTTGGAAATGTTGGGAGAGGACGTTTTTTATCCAAATCGAACAGTCCCTCGGCTTTTAGTGTCGCATGGAGTTTGCGGAGTTGGGTTTCAAGAGCCCCTGTGCCTATCGCATGAAGGCGATTGATCGTCAGTTGATAACTACCTCGTGGTGCGTATACCTCGAGTCGACCATGGCAGACAACTTCTAGTCCATCAGCGGGTTCAATGGCGAGTGACTGTTTCGCGCCGCGCCAAATTACTGCCCTTAGCAATGCGGAGTCATCTTTCAGTGACAAGTATGTATGGCCGCTTGAGGCACGCATCAGATTGGAGATTTCTCCAGTCACCCAAACGTCTGTAAAGCGGCTCTCGACTGCCTCCTTGACGCGGCGAGTCAGCTCCGACACGCTCATAGCATCTTGTGAGGTTGCATGTTGGGTTTTTGGCAATGATGCTTCACTCATGAATTCATTGTATCAGGTGTCTTTTTATGTCTGCACAGTCTACTCAATCTAAGTCAATGTCTGATCCCCCTCGCGGGGCGTTGTTAGTCGTTTTTCTCACTGTTTTTCTTGACCTGCTTGGTTTTGGAATTGTGCTTCCGGTGATGCCTCGGCAAGCCGAGCCGTACTTAGAAATACTGGGGCTGCCTCAAGCTGGTATTGGTGCGATGATCGGCATACTGTTCTCTGTTTTCTCACTGATGCAATTCATATTTAGTCCTATATGGGGACGACTGTCGGATCGTATTGGACGAAGGCCATTACTCATTCTGAGTCTCTCGGGTTCAGTTGTTTTCTATGCACTCTATGGGTTTGCTGTAACGTTTCCAGAAACCCAGGCAGCAATGGCAATAGCGTTGATGCTCTTTGCAAGACTTGGAGCAGGGATTGCTGGAGCGAGCGTGGGAACCGCTGCTGCAGTCATAGCAGATTGCACGCCTCCTGAGCGACGAGCTCGGGGCATGGCACTTATCGGGATTGCCTTTGGTGCCGGATTCACACTGGGTCCCTTGATTGCCTATTTTGGGCTTTCGCTATTTCAGGGTCAGCCTTGGGGCGTAGGGGCTCTTGCTTCGCTTCTGTCATTCATAGCATTGCTCATTGCAGTGTTTATCTTTAAGGAGACCCGAAAACCAGGTGTCAGTAATGCGAAGGAGACTGCCAGTTTTTCTCGAATGGCCTCTGTGCTTGGTATTCCCGCTGTTGGAGCACTCGTCCTCACGTACTTCCTGTCTATTTTTGCCTTCGCAAATTTTGAGGCTACCTTGGCTCGTTTGACAAAAGAATTTTTTGCAATGAACGACGACGACAATTTTTTAGTCTTTGCCTTGATCGGTGTGGTTCTCATGATAGCTGGAGGTCTTTACAGACCGCTTGCGAAACGATTGCCTGAAAATAAGCTCCTCGCCAGTGGTATTGTTCTGATGATTATCGGCTTGGGTGGTGTGGGCATTGTTTCAGCTGCGGTATATCAGCAGGGTGTGATTGGCAACGCATCGACATTCATGAAAAACATGTTTTATGCGGTTTCTGCTGTGTCAGTCGTTGGCTTTGCTTTTGTGAATCCGTCCATCTCGGCACTCCTTTCAAAGAAGGCAAGTCCAGATCAGCAGGGGGAGGTGTTGGGTGTCAATCAATCGTTTGCATCACTTGGAAGAATACTTGGACCCTTTCTTGGTTCAGTCTTTTTTTCTTTGCATGACTCGCGGACGTTACCATTTTTGATGGCAGTGGTGGTCTTGGTTGCAGTGCTCTTCCTTTTGCGTCGGGTATCGTCTGTTGCTGCATCAGCCGATCCAGCGTTGTAGAAGCTGCCTCTCATGTATCATCTGTGCTCTGTAAAAGAGGGACCCAAGACAACAGGAAAAGCATTGCAAAGAGTCGTCTTTGGTGTCATGTAATCATGAAAGGTTGGCCTCGAAGAAAGTCAAACAGAAGAAATGTTTGGCTGTCGGCCCCCAAACGACCGAGAAACCCCTTGCGAAAACAGTGTGTTTCGGACACGGCCTACACGCAAATAAAAAGGTTGTATCATGCAAGGCATAGGAAAATCTTTTGTACACAATCCGACTCTTCTGCCGATTTTATCGTCGACAAAAACGAATATGATAGAAGGTCTTACCATCATCTCAGGCATTCACAATGCTCTTGCCGTTGGCACAGTTTGAAGGGAAGGTGAAGGTGTACCTTCACGGTCTGACTTCAATCAATAAAGCAAGCCTCACCTACCTGAAGTCGAATACAAACATTGACCTGCCTGAAAAACCACCGCGACTAGAATCAGGCTTTCTCAGCACAGGCATTTTTTCTGGGGAAATCCGGCATTCTTAATAATTTTGCATCCAATCCCACCGCCCTTGCGAAACCGAACTAAAGCGAGGGTTTCGAGTACCCATTCGTGTGACCTTGGATAGCGATGCTCATGGTCCTAAACTTTATCTGAAAACTGTGGCCAATTTCTCAAAGCAATCGTATTGTCAGCACTTTGTTCTGAAGGGCTTATTGCAATGACGTCAAGTCGATATCGTATCTTGGAAACGAGTAGTTGTCTCTCATGGTTCGCGTTGCTCACCACAGTTGTTGTGGCTGCGCCTTCTTTGTTGAGTTCTGCTAACGCAGCGGACCCCGCCGATGCTGAGACTGTTGGACGAATTATCAGCCAACGCACGGATCTCTCTTCCTTCCTCTCGATGGTAGAAAAAACTCAGCTAGGATCGACACTCGCTGAAAAAACAAATGTCAATTATACCGTATTCGTTCCGAACAACGCAGCGTTTGAGTCATTACCAGAGGGTGAGTTTAAGACCTTGTTGGATCCCCGTAATGACGATCGCTTAGAGGAAGTTTTCAATTATCATGTTCTGGGTAGGGGAGAACCACCATTCGAATTGGAAAAGTATACGGCCTTACGGATGATGAGCGGCCAGTGGCTCT
>JBDOMS010000452.1:0-3695 GCA_039831735.1 Pirellulales bacterium | reverse complement strand
GTTGGTGCTGGCGCTAGGGATGAATCTGATGGCCTCTCTGGAGTGAGCCATTTTCTTGAACACATGACATTCAAAGGAACAGAGGATCTCTCGGCAGATGATATCAATCGTCAATTTGACTGGATGGGTGCAAGCGCCAATGCCTTCACGACTGAAGAAGATACTGTGTACTACGCGGCCGTTCTTCCTGACCAACAGCAGAAAGCAGTTGATCTACTAGGAAAAATGATGCGGCCCGCGCTTCGGAAAGAAGACTTCGACACAGAGAAACTAGTCATTCTCGAAGAAATTCGAATGTATGATGACCAACCTCCTTTTGGAGCTGACGATCGATGCCGTGCTTCTTTCTTTGGGAACCATCCGTTGGCTCGAAGTGTTCTGGGCACTACTGACACCATTGAGGCTTTACCAGTGGAGCGCATGCGCGAATATCATCGCATGCGATACACACCCGAAAATATTGTCTTGGCCGCAAGTGGTGTTGTTGATTTTCCAGATCTCGTCGAGTCTGCAAAACATCTCTGTGGGACATGGGAGCGAGTCTCGTTGCCCGATCGCCGCCACCCCCCTCCAGTGCCGACACACTCTTCAACCGAAGCAATCGTGCGTGATTCAGCCTCACTTGAATATGTAATTCGCATGTCTGCAGGACCATCGGCCGCTGACGAAGAACGTTGGGCTGCAAAAATGTTGTCACTTGTACTGGGAGATGATTCTGGCAGTCGTTTATATTGGGACCTTGTTGATTCAGGAATCGCAGAACATGCTTCTCTTCAACATTATGACTTTCTCGATGCCGGTGTGTTTGCAACGCAGATTTCATGTGCTGCCGATGCTGCTGAAAAAATTCTTCTGCGCACCCTTGAGTTATATCAACAGGCAGCCACACACGGCATTCATGAAGAAGAGTGGCAACGGGCTCGCAATAAACTTTCGAGTCGTGTGGTACTCGCTGGAGAGCGACCGAGACGAAGGCTCTTTGCAATCGGACTTGAATGGGCACATGAAAAGATTTATCGATCAATTTCAGATGATCTCAGTATTGTCGAATCTGTTTCCCTTGATGGGCTCCACGATGTTTTGCGTCGCTGGCCTCTAGATAGTCACGCTAGCACCGTTCTCGCCGGACCAGAGACCACTTCCATTTTGCCCGGAATGAAGCCAGAATAAGCTATTCTGGGTGTTTGATTTTCTCACATAGGAATGTTGCTGTGCTTCCAATTTTTCCAATCTTTGCCAATCGCTGGCTTACGGCCCTTCCATCACTTTGGCTTCTTGGTGCTGGTGCGTGCGTTGCAATCGTGAGCATGATTATCATTTGGGGACTTATGCGAGCATGCAACCCACGACTTGCACTCGAAGCAAAAAGCAGCCTTCACGACGGCTTTCTTGGGCCCTATGTCTGGCTTCTCGTAGCCCTTTCAACGATTGCTATTGCCTTTACTCCACTTGTTCCGCTGCAGTCGATGTCACGCTCGTTAGGTCGACTGATAACGGGGGGTGAAGTATCCAAAACCATCGCAATTCAACCGAAAGCAAAACTTCAAGCCATCCCTCTTGACCTGCGTCCCCAGGAACTTCAAACACTCAGTTTGGAAAGTTCTGATTCAATTGTTGTTCGTACGCAACAAGCTATTGAAGGATTTGCATTAGTAAAAGCGCCCGATGTTGATTTGGTTGCTCATACGCCATGGACATGGGAACGTTCCACGGGTGAAACAAATCCCTTCCTTGGTCAACGGGCTCAACTTGAGGCAACAAATCCATCTGATGCAGCGGTAACACTCACTATCTCATGGAAGCTTGCGCCAGAATATTCACAAGTGGCTTTATTTCCAATCTCCGCGATTGTATTCCTCACCATAGCAGGTGTGTACATCTTGTTCCGACTGATTCCTCGCAGGGTCGCCGCGATTGCTTCAGCTACTACAAAAGAGGCTCTTGGACAGCCAATTTTTTCCGTCGCACTTATCGCTGGTGCCGTGTTGCTCGTAACCTTTATTGTCATTCCATACAACACGTTTGGTGAAGACGTAAAGATGCTGAAGGACAGTGGCCTGACGCTCATAAAGGTACTTTCTTTACTCGTGGTCGTTTGGACAGCAAGTGTCGCTGTCTCCGAAGAGATTGAAGGACGAACCGCCATGACCGTTCTCTCAAAACCCGTAAAACGTTGGCAGTTTGTTATTGGAAAATATGCAGGACTCGTTATGGTGGCATCGCTGGTCTTTCTCATCCTTGGAAGTGTTCTTCTTTCCACCACAAGCCTCAAAGTTATCTATGACGCCCGGGAGAACACAAAAACTGACCCCATATGGATTGATTGCGCTAATGAAATGATAACCGTTGTTCCGGGCCTGGTACTTTCGTTTCTTGAGACCATTCTTCTGGCTGCTGTAAGTCTCGCTGTTTCCACTCGCCTGAGCATGGTTCCAAACCTCATCATCTGTTTTATGATTTATGCTTTGGGTCACTTAGTTCCTTTAATCGTCCAATCAAGCGTTGGGAAATTTGCGATTGTCAGATTTGTCGGTCAGTTATTTGCAACGCTTTTACCCGTACTCGAACACTTCACGATTGAAGCAGCAGTAGTCGGTGGTGTTGCTGTTCCCTGGAACTACCTCGGGTGGGCCTCGCTCTATGCTGGTCTTTACGTGACAGTCGCGCTTCTGATTGCCCTAGTTTTATTCCAGGACAGAGACCTGGCTTAAGCTCACGAGTCAAAACGACCAGCAGTGGATCTTGGAAAGCCATTTTTCAAGAGTTATACAGCTCGACCAGGAAAGATCGCATTCCGGGAGAGAGTATTGATTCAGCCCATTCACTTCACTCAGAAAGCAAGAAGGACTATCGTCTGAATCCGGTTCGTGCTGAAACGCCAACCATTGTGTCCCGGGTTGCCCCTCCCGGCAGCGACCAAATTCCTGTTTCGGCAGACTGCTTTGCCTGTGCCTCTGCCTTCCCATCAAAAAAGAGAATGGCTCCACGACGCAATCGACGCTCAATACGAGGCCCGAATTGAATACGAACAACATCTTTGACATCTGTACTAAGCACTGATGTACGGAATTCAATTATTTCACGACCATCAATGTGTTCAGATTCAAAACGCAGTCCTCCAACCCATCTGGTCAATCCATCCTGAACGACATCAGGGGTCGCAACAACCCCGGCACTTATGTCGAGATCACGAATGCGACTGTGCAATTCAGTTGTAAGCGGCTGAGTGGAACCAGACTTTCCAGAAGGGCCTCGCACCTTCACATCAAATGGTATAGCTTCCTGTGGATCTGAAGACATTGATCGACGCATCAGACCGGCGATAGAGCCTGGCCCACTAAAGCCTTCCAGACCAAAACCTTCAAATACTACTGGAGGAACTTCACTCTGATGCGGAGTGCTTGCAATAGAAACTCCTTCCACGAGAAAGAGTATAAGGCTCATGCTGGTTGCTACACGATAGAACATATTGAAGCTTTCAACAGGTAGTATCGGCATACAGAATCACTATGGTTGAGCCAACTTGCCTTGCAACAATGCAGAACCTCACCCGGTTTTGCGGTTTTTTGCGACCGAACAAACTACCGATTCAGTGGTAATCGGTACGACCATCGGTGTCTGTGAAGCACCAAACTGCGACAGGACCAGAGCGTCGAGTACTCTTCCAGCAATTTCAATGGCCGCAGCGCCTGCAG
>JBDOMS010000515.1:0-3700 GCA_039831735.1 Pirellulales bacterium | reverse complement strand
CGATAAAAGATTGCCCCCCGGTAGCAGTGGCATTCAAGTCAGTCTCGAAACCGACCTTATAACGGAAGGCTTTCGACCCGGAAAAGTAATACGAATCCGTCCCGAAAGTTGGCCGCTACTCGAAGTGCCCCGAGAGGAATACATCAACCACAAAACGGACGGGATCGAGAAACGTTTCCCCACCCCCGACATATTTCCAAACTATTAACCAGTAACAGGACTATTCTGAAAAGCGATGCTCCAGAACTTCCTTGGGCTGCATGCTTACTGCTCTGTTGAAGGCAATAAGTTTTGTAGCACACTACGTTTCCATGCTGCGATCGAAGTGCTTCAGTAGCTATTCCTCAAACAGAGAACGCGTTGCTCATGAAATCATCTTTGCCATATAGTTGCCATCTTGAAAGCTTGCTAACTATGTTCGCTCGAGGGCAAGTCGTGCTATGTACTCTTTTCATGTTGACTTGTCTTCCAAGCCATCAATCACATGCTGACCTGCTAGCAGGTGCTGCCATTGCTGATATTACCCCTGAAACGTTTCCCGTGTATATCAATGGAGGATTTTCAGCACGACAAGGCGAGCCAAAAAACATTCATGCACGGGCACTTGCATTCGCCGACGGGGAAACAGAACTTGTGATGGTTGTGGCCGATAGTTGCATGCTGCCAAAGCATCTTTTAGATGCCGCAAAATCTATGGCATCTGAGCGAACAGGCATTCCACCCGATCACATGATGATTGCCGCGACGCACACACATACCGCTCCGTCAGCAATGGGCGCCCTCGGAACACCCGCAGATGAAACCTATCGTCCATTGCTGCGGCTCCGTCTTGCAGACGCCATTATTGCCGCACATGCAAACCTCCAGCCGGCGAAAGTCGCTTTTACGTCAATCGATGCTCCAGCGTTTACAGCTGTACGACGCTGGATCTTCAGTCCAAAGCATATTCAGACGGACCCGTTTGGAAATAAAACCGTCCGGGCCACGATGTATGCCGCTCGTCAAGGCCTCGAAAAGGTGACTGGAGAATCTGGTCCAGAAGATCCTGAACTGTCTGTACTGTCGGTGCAAACAAAAGCAGGCCGTCCACTCGCACTCCTCGCAAATTTTTCGATGCACTATTTCGGGGGTGGTGCAAGCGCAGCTGATTATTTTGGTCCTTACTGTGATGCCCTTGAGGAAAAATTACATGAGACCACACCAGAAGGGACACGACCCGTTGTGATCATGTCACACGGTTGCAGTGGTGACATCTGGCGGACGGATCTCCGAACTGGTCAGACAATTCAACCCATCGATGCCTTCGTAACGGGAATGGTTGATCGTACCATTGAGGCTCTCAGAGGAACGCGTGACTACACGAATGCCACTCTTGGCATGGAAGAACGCCGTCTTCCAATGAACTATCGGGTACCAGATGTCGCACTTCTGGAATGGTCACAGAAGGTCGCTGCTTCGTTTGAAGGACGCCTTCCAAAGACTCAAACCGAAGTCTATGCAATGGAGCAGATAAAACTTCATGAGTTGCAATCAACTGAGGTCGTTGTGCAAGCGATTCGTATTGGACCGGTTGCAATTGCAACAACGCCCAATGAAACCTATGCACTCACAGGATTAAAACTGAAAAGACAAAGTCCAGGTCAACACACGATGGTGATCGAACTTGCAAATGGTGGCGACGGCTACATTCCACCTCCGGAACAACATGTTCTTGGTGGCTACAATACATGGCCGGCCCGTACAGCCGGACTGGAAGTCCAAGCTGAACCAAGGATCGTAGAAGCTGATCTTGAAATGCTTGAAACACTCTTTGACGCTCCACGAATTCCCCTTGCGCTTCCCAATACGCCTGCCTCACAAACAGTACATTCGCTCAACCCCACATGCTACTACCAACTGGATGAAATGAACGGTCCGATTGCGCGTGATAGCTCTCCTCATAATCATCATGGCTATTTTGAAGATGGCATTGTCTTCTATCTTGAAGGCCCAAAAGATTTGCATATGACAGCGACTAGTGCTCTCAATCATGCTGCCCATTTTGCTGGTGGTCGAATTCTTACTCATATTGAGTCATTACATGACGATCTCACCCTGAGCCTCTGGTGCTGGAATGGCTTAGCGAGTAACCAACGCCAATTCTTAGGATGGCTATTCTCACATGATCGGCCCCATGCATTAAGCTCTGGCGGACTGCATATTGGCCTCCAAGCAGACGGTGAGAATACCGGGCGAGTGGTTGTACAGATTGGCACGAAACGTTTCGTCGGCCGAAGGCCCATCACCCGTTGGCAATGGCACCATCTTGCCTTTGTCCGTGACGGTGATAGCTGGCAGATATTTGTGAATGGCAAACCCGATTGTTCTGGAATAGGAGCGGCTCATACCGGCAACGGAAACACCATTTTTTTTGGTGGTCGCAGTGATAACGCCGACTCTTGGGAAGGACGGCTTGATGACATCTCTATTTTTCGTCGCGCTCTAGAGACCTCTACTATCAAGCAATTGGCACAAACGCATGACGCTCAGGGTGATACTCTCACACAACAAAAGAAACAATAAGAACGTCTCTTACCGTGGGAGAACAGGCTTCCACCCAGGCCGGACAATGGGCTCACAGGCTTCAAGAAGTTGTTCATGGGTTGTAACAACTTCCCGTGATCCAGGTGCATGAATACAGTTGACCGTTTCATGAGGATCACTTCGGTGGTCGTAGAGTTCCCTGGCAATGGTGGCACCTGTCTTCCAGTCTCGCCATTCTGTATACCGATGGGTTGCCGACCGAATTGAATACCCCATGGCATCCGGGGCACCTTTGAAATAGGCAGGTCGTGGATGCTGCGTCAGTGCTGCGGGTTTGACAGACCGAGATGGGTTTTTCAAGGCTGGCAAAAGACTAACGCCATCGAGTTCCCCAACAGCCTCAATGCCAGCCAACTCCACAAGTGTTGGATAGATATCCAACAACTCAACTGGAGACTTCACGTGTGCCCCACGATGCTTCATTCCAGGAGCAGAAATAATGAGCGGGACACGTGCATCGAGTTCAAAGTTTGATGTCTTCGCCCACAGTGTCTGCTCACCAAGATGGTAGCCATGGTCACTCCAGAATACGACAATCGTATTTTTGAGGAGGTGAAGCCGTTCAAGGCTATCCAACACGCGGCCAACCTGCGCATCAAGATATGCAATGGCCGCAAGATACCCATGACGCATCTGCCTGACATCTGTCTCCGTGAGTTTTTCACCTGACTGACCGAGCAATTCACGCCCATTATGCCAGGCGATCCTTGGTGCGTTCTTCGGCCAGTCGACAGGCGTGATTGGTGGTAATAACGTTGGTTCATACAGGTCCCAATATTTTTTTGGTGCATTAAATGGTGAGTGTGGTTTCCAGAATCCCACCGCTAAGAAAAAAGGCTGCCTTTTCTTGGCGAGTTGCTCTAGTGCGAGGGTGGCTTTTGATGCAATCCGGCCATCAAAATAGGCCTCGTCGTCAACATCCCTCATTTCGCAATGTCGACCAACCGCGTTATTTGGTGGAAGCGGCTCACTTGCCTGTGCAGTATCACTTCGATGGGTTGCATAGTGCATCTCTGCGGGCACGCTCCACGACTCAGGGTCTCCGTGGATGTCCTGTCGCCAGTTGTGAAACATCTTTCCAATATTCTGTGTATACCAACCATGCTGCTTAAAGAGC
>JBDOMS010000457.1:0-3703 GCA_039831735.1 Pirellulales bacterium | reverse complement strand
AGTCTTCGACGTTGTTGCGCAGTTTAGCTGTGACATCTAATGCCGGCTCATAAAAGAAGATTGGCACGGCCGCACCGAACATAAAAAATAAAGATGACGCTGCAAAAATCTTGTAAAAATCTGCTTTTGTCTCAAGCCAGGGACCAAGAAAAACAATGGCCACACTCACAGCTACAATACTCCCCATCGTTACACTGACCAACATGAGCCTTCCACGACGAGCTGGAGAAATAAGTTTTCCTTGGAGGGAGGCTGCTACAAGTTGATTGAGGCCGTTTGAAATAGAAAACATGCCATAAAGAAATAAAAAGAGTGCTGACAGAAGCGAAGGATAGAATGCTTCAAGTGAGACCCATGCCAATGAAAGCGCTGCAAAGCAGGCAGCCATAGAAAGCGATGTTCCAACAAGAACCCATTTCTGAAGCTTCAATCGACTAAGTCGACCAGAAGCCAATAGCTGTGTCATACTCTGGCCAGCACGATTCAGTATTGGCAGCAGCCCCCGGAGAAATCCAGAATCTGCCACTGCGTCGAGAATAGCGGGCATAATCACAGTCTCTGTTTTGAAAATCCAACCTATACGAATCAACACTTGGTAGATCACAAAACAAAACATGTTTCGAATCTCGGGATTATTCCCGCTGCCGGCATCTGTAGTGGCTACATTGCATGCGATGCCATCCGGAGTACGATTCAGTGTTTGAAGAGACGTCATGACGTGTGCCACATGAGGTGCGAGAAGCAATGCTATCTACTACTTATTTTTATCTGAAAACGCAACGAATCCTACGGGAATGGTTAGCTTTTTTGCTCATCACCCATATCTGGCTTCTTTTCTTTTTTACTTCTTCAGTAGCCTACTGCAATGATGATGGCACGCACTTTGTCTGGTTTGGGTGCTACACAAATAAGAAAAGTGGTGGTGAGGGTATTTATGTTGCTCGCTTTGATGCAAACAAAGGAACACTCACACAACCGACATTAGCGATTGCTGCACGGAATCCATCATTCCTTGCTCTTCATCCAAAACTCCCTGTGCTTTACGCAGTGTCTGAAGCTCCGGGTCTTGATGGCAAGCCTTCTGGTGCGATTGCTTCATTCAAAATTGACACCTCGAATGGAAGCCTACAGAAAATAAATCACCAATCTTCAGGAGGCGCAGGTCCATGCCATCTTTCTGTGGATCCACACGGCCAAGTAGTTCTTGCTGCAAACTATCGTGGAGGCAGCACGGTGTGCCTTGGTCTCACAGACAATGGACACTTAAAGCCTGCCTCAAATGAAATTCCTGGAGGATTTATCCAACATTCATACAAACGATCTGGAGAAATTGGAATCAATGAGCAGCGCCAGTCGGAACCTCATGGACACTCTGCTGATATTTTTCCAAATGGACGTTTTGCATTTGTCTGTGATCTTGGACTCGACGAAGTCCTCATATACAAACTGGACCCTACACATGCCACAATTCAACCACATAGCTCAGTTTCTACTCAAAACGGTGCCGGTCCACGTCATTTTGCGTTACATCCAAACCAGCAATATGCGTATTGTGTTAACGAACTTGATCTATCAGTAACAGCATTTTCATTCGATGCCGACACTGGCACGCTGACAGCAATACAGTCAATTTCCACGCTACCAAAAGATGTAACAGATCGAACAGGCTTTTCGTGCGCTGAGATCGCAACGCACCCATCCGGTCATTTTCTTTACGCATCGAATCGTGGACATAATTCAATCACTACCTTTCGTATCGATGAATCAACCGGAAGGCTGTCTTTTCGTGACACCGTTTCTGCTCACGTTGATACTCCTCGACACTTCGCTCTTTCACCCAATGGTAAACATCTTCTTGCCGAGGGCCAAAAATCGAACTCTGTGGCAATCTTTACCATCGATCCTTCAAGCGGCATGCTAGGATTCACAGGTGAAAGTATCGTGATTCCATCACCTGTATCAGCCGTATTCAAGCCACTTCAATAAGTTATCCTGATGATGAGCTGCATCCTTAAGTCGAAAATTCACCGCGCCTCGGTAACCGGCGCCTCGGTTGACTACGAAGGAAGTCTAACTATTGCGGCGGACCTTGCCGAACGAGTTGGCCTTCGTTCATATGAACGGATCTTGGTTGGTAATCTCTCCAATGGAGAACGTTTTGAAACCTATGTGATTTATGGTGAACGCGGCACGGGTGTTATCGAGCTCAATGGAGCTACCGCGCATCTTGGCAAAATAGGTGATCGACTCACCATTATGTCATTCGCTTGGCTTGATGAGATCCAAGCTAAGGGTCATGCCCCAGCGGTTATTGTGCTCAATGAAAAAAACAAAATTGCTCATTAGTCATCCATGCTGTTTTTCATTACTACTCATTTACTTGAAAAATAAAAGTTCCAAGTAACTTCTCTTTTCTTCATTTGAATAGCCAAGTTCTTCCGCAAAGGACCTGATCACATCTTGTGCCTCAACCACTTCCGTTTGTTTGGCTTGCAGTTCGATTTCCATAAACTCCCCAAGGTTTTTCACGTGATCGATCGCAACATCAAGCTCACTCCCACGCCAATGAACACGAACCGGCTGACGTCTCTTTTCAACTTCAAAGACTTTTTGAAAACCCAGTGATGCCAGCATGTCTGTCCAGTCCAAAATGGTTTGATGACTAGAAAGCTCTCTGCCTCCCAGTGGTAGCTCAATTTCGCGTCGTGTCTTTGAGGCCGCATCAGCTCGAGGTCCCTTCCATGTGATAACCACTTTTTGCCCTGACTTTCGCAATCGAAGGGCTTCATCCGTCTTTAAATAATCTCGAGACGGATGCGAGAAATAGTAATCGACCTGTGAAATCAATCCACCAAACCGAGCTGCGCAGGCAACAAGTTTTTTCCTTATCGCTTCGCGATCCTTAATTGAAAATTTCATTTCTACTTCGTACACTCCGACTCTCCTGTCTGTCTTGTACACATCACTACCGAACAACTCATCCTCATCATTGCCCTACTTTTTCAATCATTGATGTCACGCATACTACTAAGACGTTTACTCATCGTCTCACTTTTTGTCATCGGATGTGACACACAACAACATTTACATCCGTCCATTGGCAAGCGTGTTGATGAGTTGCCCGCTGTATCTGTCTCCAATCCTTCACAAGCAAGTCCAACTCTTAAGGGACGCGTTACTCTCCTTAATTTTTGGGCAACGTGGTGTCCCCCTTGCCGTCGTGAACTACCAGGACTGTCCCGCCTTGCCGAGCGACTGGCCGATGAGCAGTATTTTCAACTCGTTGCAATTGCTTGCGATCAGGAGCGTCCTGACATGCTCATTCCTCAAGTCAGTGAATTTCTCAAAAAACAAAGTATTGATATTGATGTCTGGATTGATCCTGATTCATCAATTCAAAAATTGTTTGCTCAACAATTTGGGTTTCATTCACTACCTACCTCGTACTTAATTGGAGGAGATGGACGCATTCAAAAAGTCTGGATTGGGTACAATCGTGATGATGAGTCTGAGATGGCCCAAGCAATCGTACAAGCCCTTAAGAATCCCGTTCCGCAGACTCAAACTGAGAGAGTTGATCAATAAACGTTTTGGCCATAGCTCCAGAATGAGCACAGTTGGAAACTGCAGATGCCACTGCGACTCGTTTAAACCCCAATGAAGCTAATTCCGTAAGGCGATCAATTGTAACTCCTCCGATAGC
>JBDOMS010000122.1:15106-16712 GCA_039831735.1 Pirellulales bacterium | reverse complement strand
TTTCCAAACGGGTAAAACACGTGCTCCTGACGTGACTAGGTTCCCTTCGCCGTGATGCAACATGTTTTTGGTGCACTGGATACACCCTGCATCATCGGACACTTTGAGAACAATCCACTGGAAAATAAGTATTTGGTTGATATGCACATGAAGGAAAGGCCACTCAACACGATCATACTGTTGTCGTGTTCCACCGGCACCTTCTTTGTTCTATGAAAAATAAATGTTTCAATCGAAGGATATTGTGAAAACAAACACTCGTTATTGATGCAAATATTCCATCAGACACCATCTTCCGTACAGACACAGACTCCTTGTCACATTTTACTTGATTGGCCATGTACACAGGCTACCCAACGGCATTGTTTTATGATCGGACGTACTGCATCTTCTTAGTCAAACTCAGTACTTGCCAACATGTTCACAAGCAAAGATGGTTCAATGGACATTCATATTGCTCACTAAAAAATCCTGTGTCGTTGGTATACCGATCCAATTCGTGCATAAGAAAAAGTGCTTCGCTGCACTATGCTTTGCTGTACTAATTGCCTCTCTGTCGTGCTGCGAGTTGTACGTGCCTCATCATCTCGCTCAGCACAACAAACAATACATAAGTGAACTTTTCGCACGTAGGATGCGTACAGAAAAGAGAAGGTGTTTCATGAATCTCTCTAGAAAACTTCTAGGAAGAGAGGATCGCATGACTGCAAATCAAATATCTCAAACTCTTCGAGAACATCCTCATATTCCGGCATTCTGGCGAAAAATCATGACAAAAACATGGGTTCGCCATCAGATGGCGCAGGGCTACGGCTTCCCTACGACTGAGAAAGATCTCCAGAGAGACTATCCCGAAATGGCATCAAAAAAACTCATTTTGGGGTGGTTTCGTCGTTGGGATGAGTGCGAACAAGAGCGATCTTATTGGAATCAAATGCGGAAGGATCTGACTCAAAACTCACACATTTATTCTCTAAAGTCCAACTGATTTGCAATGTAAAAAAACCGGACAGATGCTCACGTAATTCGTTGGGATTCCTGCTCTCACCACGTTTTAGTTTGCCTGTTCGTCATATAGTACGCCTAAACAGCATCGCCGCCTCAGATTCCAGCGCTTCCTGCTTGCAGTTTTTGTGAGTCTCCCAGATACTGATCAACTTCATTCATGTTTTGGGCGAAGGCGCCCCCAACCGTAAGTTCTCTCGTGCCCTTGCCCCAAAAAGCCTCCGGTTCTAGCCGGCATGCCATTCACTGGGAATATATTGTTCCCATTGTCACCATCCATCTGCTTGCATGTCTGGTTATTCTGCCATGGTGCTTTAGTTGGTCAGGAGTCACCATTTGTCTTATTGGAATTCCTGTTTTTGGAACACTCGGAGTGAATCTTGGGTACCATCGACTTCTCAGCCATCGAAGTCTTTCAGTACCTCTGTGGCTTGAGCGCTCACTGACTACGCTAGCACTCTGTTCACTGGAGGATACTCCCTCTCGATGGGTATCAAACCATCGACTCCATCATTGCCACGCAGATGATGAACCTGATCCACACTCACCACGGGACGGTGTTGCCTGGTCTCATATGGGATGGCTTTTCCAGCGTGTTCCA
>JBDOMS010000122.1:7068-15096 GCA_039831735.1 Pirellulales bacterium | reverse complement strand
CTATCGCTTTCTTGAACGTCATCCTACGGCAATCGTCTGGATTTATCTTGTCCATCTGCTTTTATTTGGCGGTCTTGGACTGATATTTGGAACCGCATGTGGAGACAGTTTGTCTGCAAGCCTACAACTCGCTACAAGTTGGATTGTATGGGGAGTTTTCTTGCGCACCGTTCTGGTTTGGCATATTACATGGAGCGTCAACTCATTAACGCATTTGTTTGGTTACCAAAACTACACAACAGGTGAAGATAGTCGTAATAATTGGCTGGTTGCTGTCATTGCTATGGGAGAAGGCTGGCACAACAATCATCACCATGACCCAGCGAGTGCGAGCACGCAACACAAATGGTGGGAAATTGATCTCACGTACTACATAATTGTCATTCTCAAGTATCTTGGCCTCGCAAAAGATGTCATTCAACCACGACATTTACGCCAGAACCGCTAACCAGTTGCTCATTCTCTTCCAACCTAACGGTCCCAGAAATTCTTTTTCACTTCAAAGCGTAGCCCAAGCATCACCAGACCAATGAGAGGGGATGCTATAAGAGCAAACAAGATGAAAAGGAAGACCATGAACATAACGCACTCTTCGAGACTAACACTTGTTTCGACGGTTTGGGCTGTAAACTTTGCAAGCTGAAGTCTTTGTTAAGGTGATGATGATTAGATGACTCGTAGGGTCATTTCCTGCTGAAATGCATCGCATAATCATTGAAAAAATCACTTCATCAACTATCCCTCTGCCTTCGCACTCGACACCAAACGCAACTGAAAAACCGACATCCAAATGGTCGCTCTCTTGATTGCAGGCATTCCTCAGTGCTCAACTCAAAAATGCAAGTACATTCATGCGCGATCTGCATCACACCGACGCAAATTGCATCTTTTCAGAGCAGTCGGTCATTATCGAGAAATCAATAAAAAACACTTGATCACAAGTTTTTTTTATTCATTGGACTTTTGGCACGCCTTTTGAAAGAAGACTTTTCAGTTCCAATCTTTCTGACCCCAGAGTCAAACCAATGTTCCTCAACCCGCTTCACCAAACCGTCACTCGGCGAGTAAAGAAAAAGAGAATAGAGCCAGACTTTGAGCGCACACATCAAAGCATGTGGGCAACTACCACAGTAGCCGTAATCTACCGCACAGTATTTGGGAAACACTGAAACATCAACGGCCTTGCCTCTCGGCCTTGGTGCAACGAACACTGCCCCGGTTTGGTGGAACCGGGGTGGTGTTTCTTAAAGCGTGATTATTGTCTCTCGCGTTATGAGTTCCTCTTCTCCACAGATTACTTGAATGAATAGCTTTCTCAACATAATCAAGACACGTCACATATCATGTGATAACTCCGATAACGATATGACCAGTTGTTATCGCACCTTATCAAAAATCAACATGATGTATGCTGCAAAAAGAATAAGATGCACGGCTCCCTGAAGAAGTGTTGTCCGTCCAGTTGCCAATGTTATGACACTCGTGAAGAGTGTGAGCATGAGCATGACAATATCACGGGTTTCAAGACCAAGCTCTAGCACATGACCTGAAAAAAGACTGATAGCAAGAATTACTGGAACCGTCATACCGATGGTGCTTGTTGCTGACCCAAGGAGAATATTCATTGTTCGTTGCAACCGATTTTCTCGAGCTGCACGGAAGGCACTGAGGCCTTCAGGAGATAAGACGAGTATGGCAACCAGAAAGCCTCCCAATTCAGGTGGAGCCTTGAGAGTATGGACCACATGATCAACAAGAACTCCCAGCTTTTTTGCAAGCAACACAATTGGGAACATGGCTGCTAGAAGAAGTACTGCATGGATAGATGTATTGTATGATGAAATCGTTTTGTGCTCCCCGTGATTGCTGGAAGAAAGAAAAAGGGATGCGTGACGCCCAGTCTGAACAAACAGAAATGTGACATATAACGCTGCAGACGTAACTAAAAGAAATGTTGCCTGCAGAAAGGAAGGGCTTCCACCAGGAGCAGAATGAGTAAAACGTGGCACAACTAGAGCCAACACTGCTAAAGGCACCAACACGCTGAGGTACGCATTGGCGCCAGAGAGATTGTATTCCTGCCGATGATGCCTCAATCCTCCGGCTAACAGCGTGCCTCCCAACATACCCGTGAGAACAATCATCACCACGGAATACATCGTGTCACGTGCTAAACCTGGATGAGCTTTTCCCGACAGACACACTGCCGCAATCATAGCCACTTCGATACCAATCACTGAAAGTGTCAGTAAAAGAGTTCCGTAAGGCTCACCAAGGCGAACTGCTAAGGCATCAGCATGACGAACAACGACAAAAGACAGCCACAGAATTGAGAGAAAAAGCCATAGAAAAAGGAATCCACTCCACCACGGATTTTCCAGGTGAGAGAGCCATGGCTTCCCAAACACAACAAACAGCACCGTTGACAGACCACCAAATACCAAGCCAGCTTCCGCTTGAAGAAAATTAATGTACTGCTTCATATCAAGGCATATCAAATTGTTGAGTGATCTCCAATAAAGCCATTCTCGATACCCCCTTGAGACACCCAGTCTCTACCAACTGCCAGGGAATATGACTGTCACAATTTCTACTACTCCTGTCGGACCATATGTTGTTTTGTCTTATATGTGTGCCCTGGTATTGCGTGGATAGTCAGATACACTTCTTCCGGGAATAATTCACCAGATTGATCAGCAAGCAGCATGCCCACATGTACTTGATCACAGACTTGTAACTCTGGAATACTCAGGACGACGGTGCGTGCGTTGATCAGTTGTACATCTTTGACCTCAAGACGATCTCTTCCTTTCTTCTCAGGATCAAGAACTGAAAACTGATCTGAACCATACTTTTTTGACCAGAGATAGTTCCACATGGAGATGTTCCAGGCATCCGGGGTGTCTACTGAATCAGGATCAAGGTCAAAGTTAAAGCGAATTTGAAGCCCCAAATCGACAACATCAATCCGTTCAATCAGACGACAAGGTGCGTTTGCATAACGCAGCCTTTGGAAACAACCATCTTTCCCACCAGATGGTCCTTGCCAGCCTGAGAGACCTACTCCATACACCTGACCATCAGCAGGGTTGATTCGCAACCGCATGACACCCGCATCCCACTGATGCGGAAGAGCTATGATGGAAGCTTGTGTCTGTCCATCAACATTTTGGAGAGAAAGATAATAAAGCCATCCTTTCCCGAACGAAGAATGTAATAAATGGCCTGAAAGCGGACCGAATCGTGAATCTTCAATCCAGAGTTGACCACCACACGAGTTATCAAGTTCTTGTGGCATCCAGATGAATGGCTGCTCGAAAGTTGTTGGAAGTTTCCCACCATGTCGCTCCCGAAGCCACTGATCTTGATCTGGTCGAATTGGCATGTTCCCAAGAAAGTCTCCCGACTCAAAGGCTGAAATTTTCCCCGCCGGCATCCATGGCCCCTGATTGTCTGATACGGTAAATCGGCCATCCTTGAGACGCCCCATCCCATTGGGTGTCCGAACCCCCCAGGCAACGACATCTGCTTTCCCACCTTCTGGAGGAATCTTCATGATCGAACCAGGGCGATGGTGATCCGTGTGTTGACCAGCTTTCGCAAGATAGAAATTACCCTTTTCATCTGTCTGAAGATTAAAGTTGTAGGCATGAAAAACAGATGATACGTCATCATCATTCCAAAAGGCTTCAATAAAATCTGCTTCTCCATCACCATTCTTATCATGAACCCTTTTGCTGCCACCATGGCATGTGACATAGATTAATTCATCAACCACGCGAACACCAAATGGCTCAAATAATCCTGCTGCATATCGCTGCCAAACAACATGCTCTAAATGCTCATCAATACCGGAAACAATGTAAACATCTCCACCATGAGTCGTCACGACGGCACGCCCATCTGGAAAAAAATCAACGGCACTTGTGCGCAGCCAGGCATTCCATGGATTCTCAAAGGGAACCGGAATGGTATCAAGCGCATAGCCATTGATCGCCACACCACGTTTGCCAGTCACACTGATTGTCTCTGGCCATCGACGAGGACCTCCGTGTAACTTTGATGACAGATCTTCAACAGGCTCAGCCAGCCTGGACTGAGCGGCTTGCATCAGTTGTACAATAGAAGACGATTCGGAAATAAGTGATATCCGAAGAGTCCGGATAGTTGTTGCAGCGGGAATTTCAAGGACTATTCGTCCATCATCTCCAACATCCCACATAAGATCCTCTACGTCTCCAACCACACTGGCAACAACTCGCTGCGACTCGCTTGCTGCATCTGAAGAAACAACCTCTGTTATTTCAGGAGTCCATTCGAAGAGCAGCGGGGGGGCCACATCAGAATCATCACTCAAAACATCCTCAAGTTCATCTTCTGCAACAGCGCCATCATAAACCCGCACCCAGTCAATCGAACCGGTGAAATCACCACCAAAATTTGTTGACGTTGCACCAATTTTCAACACATTTCCCTCGACAGGAGGTCTACGAAAGCCTTCACGCTTTCCGAGCAGCTCATTATCAACGTAGAGGCTCGTGACATCGGTATCGACGACCAACGCAGCTGTATGCCACCGGCCATCCCGCACATTTGCTTCCTCACCGATCGCACCCACCCATCCAATGTCGAACACAACCTCATCCCCTCGTAGAAAAAGCGTCTTTCCATCAGGCTTCCACTGCCCATTTCGGGGAGCCGAAGAAACAAGTGTTCCCGTTCCATCTGTTCGGAATCGTACTGCAATAGTTCTATCTGGTGTTCCAAGATCAAGCTCTCGAGCAGCTTCTTCATCAACGATATATCGCGGAGGGTTTTCTGGAACAGCTGTAATCACAGCAACATTCCCATCGGCATTGGCTCGATCAGTTTGTTTTCTAAGATCACTCAGAGAAAAGACTCCTGACTGATCATCAATCTTCGAAAATGCTGCGACTGATAATCGCAGTGGTTTTTCACCTGCTCCAATCTGGAGTGTATGGTCGATCGAATCACCAATATCGACACTGTGGCTTGCAATAGACTCAAGTACGTCTCGCCCTTCAATCGCATACCTCAAAATGACTTCCTCACCAAAGAGTGAATAGCCTTTGAAATCCAACATCTCTTTTTTGAGTGGACCACGCTCTGGCTTTGCGTTTTCCGGTAGGTTGAAGGATTGAGCGTTTGACCATTGCCAACCATCTAAGCCAGGCATGAGGTCACCATCTATTTGGGGCATCTGTTCACCACGCTGGCGATAATGATGCGTTTCAGAAAGATCAAGAAAACCGTTCCGCCATACTCCAGCCATCTTCATTCTATGAAGGTCATAGCCTGCTGTTACATCCTCGTTGAGACGAATTGAAAGAGCATTGTTGATGTCTTTTCCTATTTGAGAGCCAAGTACTGGGCCAAAGTCTCGCGGACCATCATCATCCACTTCGCCAAGATTGGTGCCTGCTGGCAAACCTTCAAAATATGCTTCGTCCATCTCTTTGTACGATGGATTTTTGGTCTTCATCAACGACTCACGAATATAGTGCACGACTTGATACCGTTCCTTTGGTGAAAGATATTGCACAGACGCCATCAGACCACTGCCTTGCGTGAGTGTCATGAACATGCTGTATGGGTCTGCTCCATTCTTAAGAGGCTCTTGACCAAACGCTCGTGCAAGAGGAAGGTTTGGCGTATTGCCGTCAACACCATGACAATTCTTACAATGGCTTTGAAAGATACGTCGACCTGCCCTGAGGTCTCGGTCTCCAAGGTCTCTGAGTATTCCAGCATGATCAAGTCCTTGTGAATCATCCTTCACAATAAGTTCTTCATCAGACGGACGCAGTTCAGTGGCTCGTGTTGCTCCACCATGAACAACTTCAGAGATATACTTCACGAGATCAAAAAAATCACTTTCACTTCGAAGACTTTCAACGAGCCCCTCTGGCATCATGGAAACTGTCGTCGTGGAAATGTCTTCAATGTCTTCACGCGGAATAATGATTGGGTGAAGCAAATCACTTAATTCACGAAGTACGAGCTGCTTGTCGTTCTGTGATTCAATGAGTCCTGTCTTGACTATCCCATCGTTCGTAACAATAGCAGTTGTCTCAAAACCTTTTCTTATAGCTCTTGAGGGATAGAGAATTGCTTCAACAATATACTCATCCGTCACATGCGGTGGGATGTTGGTAAGGGTAGGGCCCAGTGGTGATGGAATTGAGCCGTCCGAGTGGCACTTGATACATCCTGCAGCCGATGTGTGAAAGACAAGGCTTCCCCTGACTGGGTCACCACGAAAACGTGCCTGTGCAGCCAACACAGATGGGGTACGTGATCGCAACCGATCTGCTGTTTGTTGTGCATCAGCCTTCGACCAAATCATTCCGACGGACACGATCCCAAAACAAAAAAAGTGGCACGCTACGTAGAAAAGACGGCTCATAATTTCACCAAAAAAGCCCACGAAAGACAGAAAACACTTCTAAGATGATACAACAGAAGGAAAATCCACACCGCGGAGCGTTTCCATGCGAGAAAATCTGGGCGAAACGAGTGGAAAGACGAACCAAGGGACTGTTTTTTGCGTACCAAATAATTCGTGGTCTCGGTACGAAGAGGAGGATCTTGTATGTCATCGATTCACTTAAGAACAGAAATACCTGGCCCTCGATCTCGTGAGCTTTTTGAGGCTCGGAAACATCATGTGGCTTTGGGCCCTTTCCACACTACACCCATCGTTGCAGATCATGCAGAGGGTGCAATCATCACTGATGTTGATGGCAACCGCTTTTTGGACTTTAGCAGTGGCATTGGAGTAACCAACTTGGGGCACCGTGATGCAGCTGTAATGGAGGCCATCTCAAAACAGGCCCAACAATTTGTGCACACGAGCATGAATGTTGTTGCATACGAAGGCTACATAAAAGTTGCAGAACAACTCAACAATCTTCTTGAAGAGGCCGGTTCCTGCAAAACATTTCTTGCAAATTCTGGAGCTGAAGCTGTTGAAAATGCCATCAAATTTGCTCGTGCATTCACAAAACGACAAGCCGTGATCGCATTTGAACATGGTTACCATGGCCGCACATACATGGCCATGGCCCTCACAGGAAAAGCACATCCGTACAAAAGTGGTTTTGCACCCTTTCCAGCTGAAGTGTATCGAGCTCCGTTTCCAGACTTCTATCGTTGGCCAGGTGTATCTGGTACTTCTGAGTCATGTTCGTCTTCTTGCACGCAAGATTCCTGTCCACTCGAACGATGCTTGTGCCGTGAAGCATTTCATGCATTTACAGAGATGGCCTACGGTGAAATTGGTGAGTCGAATGTGGCCGCAGTGATCATTGAGCCTGTTGCCGGTGAAGGAGGATTTATACCGGCACCAGCACCATTCCTTCAAATGTTGAGACGCTGGTGTGATGAGCACGGGGTTGTCTTGATTTTTGATGAAGTACAAACTGGCTTCGGCCGTACGGGAAGCGTTTTGGCATGCCATCAACTGGGGGTAACCCCGGATTTGGTTGTCATGGCAAAAGGCCTAGCCAACGGTCTTCCTCTTTCGGCCGTCACTGGGCGTGCAAACATTATTGATGCTGTTGGAATCGGAGGTGTTGGAGGAACGTATTGTGGCAATCCGCTTGCATGTGCTGCAGCACTCGCTGTGTTGGAACGATTTCGCGATCCAACAGTGCTTGAGCATGCCAACCATTTAGGCAACCTCCTACGAGTACGGCTCGAGCACTTTGCAAAACAATTTCATCAGATTGGGCAGGTCAGAGGCCTTGGTCCGATGCAAGCCATTGAACTTGTCTCTGATCGAACCTCTAAAGAACCCGATAAGAACTTGGCACAGGCACTCGTTCGCTACGCCTATGAACATGGCGTCATTCTCATGACATGTGGAGCACATGGAAACGTACTGCGATTTCTTATTCCACTCACATTGAGTGAAGAACAACTTGAAGAGGGCCTTGAAGTCATTCAGGCAGGACTCGCATCCCTAAGTTAAATGCCCTTCGGTTTGCCGCTCAATCATATTTTTAC
>JBDOMS010000122.1:0-7058 GCA_039831735.1 Pirellulales bacterium | reverse complement strand
ATAAGCAGACTCGATTGACTCCACCGTTTTATCTTTGTAAACGACATCAGAGGGACTTGATGAATATATCTATTTTTTCCACATGCGTTGTGAAGACTCTTTGCTTGTTAATGGTTGTCATTTCAACTCAGAAGACTCTCAAAGGCGACAACACACTGCCTCTGGTATTCAAGGAGGATTTTTCAAACGGTGTGGATCGCTGGAGTCCCAGTGACTCAGAGGCATGGACCCTCTCGAAAGATGGTGATCGACATGTGTGGGGACTAAATCGGCGGAAGAGTGCTTACTCTCCAAAGGTGCGAAGCCCTCACAACATTGCCCTGATAAAAAATGTGCATCTGTCAAACAGCGAAATCCTATTCAAAGTAAAAAGTACTCTTGATACAGGAAACCACAGGGACTGCTGTGTGTTTTTCAACTATAAGGACCCGGAGCATTTTTACTACGTGCACTTAGGTGCTCGCCCTGATCCTCACAGTGGTCAGATTATGATTGTGAATGGATCGCCACGACGTGCACTCACTAAAAACACAACGCCAGTGCCATGGGATGACGGATGGCACACTGTAAAACTTGAGCGGGACGTCTCAACGGGTAGAATTGCTGTTTACTTTGATAATCTTGATGATCCCCTCATGGAAACAAAAGACACCACATTCACCTCTGGGCAAGTAGGCATTGGTTCTTTTGATGACATGAATGACTTTACAGACATTCACATTTTTGGGGATTCCGTCACGCCATAATGTCGTTTCGGAATTCTAACGCTGCCGCATTGTTTGCTATGTGCCGTTTGCGGGATCTGGCCAGGCAGGATCTGGGGCTCGACTTGAATTCATCATCTCGATGGCTTGAGCAACACGATCAGGATGATTGCCAGATAGATCACGGGCTTCACCAAGATCCGTTCTGAGATTGTACAACTCTACGGCACCACCAGCCTTTGGGCGAACAGCCTTCCATTCACCCCAGCGAATCGCCTGTATGTGGTTTTTTCCCTCGTGCAGTTCCCAATAAAAGGATTTTCGCTCGGGCGCAGGACCACCTTTCAGAAAACTCACAAGAGATACCCCATCAGGCGAGTAGCCCTTGGGTAATTGTGCATTAGCAAGTTCTGTAAATGTTGGCAAAAGATCCCAAAATGCCCACGGCTCATCTGTCACACGTCCTGCTGGGACAGTCCCTGGCCACCATGCAAATGCCGCCTGACGCAATGCTCCCTCATACATGCTCCGTTTGAAACCTCGCAGTCTTCCACCCATTGCCTGATCAAAACGTTTCCCAAGGGCAGTCGTGGGAGCAAATGAAGAACCATTATCACCAGAGAAGATGACAAGGGTGTTCTCAGCAATTCCTTTCTTCTCCAAAAGCTCAACAAGTCTTCCTACATCTGAATCAAGACGAGTGACCATTGCAGCATAGTTTTTTTCCATCTCGCTCCATGGTTTGTCTTGATAGATGCCCTGATCGTCTATCTCAAAGCGACCATGCGGCAATGTGATGGCGTAAAACAGAAAAAAGGGCTTGTCTGCATGCGTGTCGATCCAACGAAGAACATCTTGCTCTATTCGTTCCTGCGCATAAATTTTTTTCCCATTCTTATTTTCAGGAATGTCTACACGCCTATCATCGTCATAGAGGTATGGTGGAAAATAGCTATGGGCATGACGCTGACAGTTGTAGCCAAAAAAATGATCAATTCCGTTTTCAAAAGGACTTCCGGTTGTGTCAAACATGCCCATACCCCACTTGCCCATAGTCGCCGTCTGATAACCGGCTCCTTTGAGAACCGTGCCAACCGTAACCAAACCCTTTGGAAGTGGCTTTTGACCCTCCGGTTTAATTTCTCGATTACCACGAATCGGACAGTGGCCTGAATGCAATCCTGTGAAAAAGGAACTCCGTGCCGGAGCACAAACACTTGTTCCCGTGTAGGCAGATAAATAACGGGTGCCTTCAGCACACAGACGATCAAGATTTGGCGTCTGAATCAGTTTCTGGCCATACGCCCCCACATCTCCCTGCGCAATGTCATCTGAAAGGATGAAGATCAGATTTGGTTGATCCTTTGCAAAAAGGCTGGAAGAAATCACTCCTATTACAACAACGAATGAGAGACTGAACAGGTGAAGCATGCCACGATATTTCATGAGAAACTCCTGCGGAAACATGTTTTCAACACACACACAAACTGATTCAATATATGTGCACCTGCGTATTCTATAAAAAATCTTTTCTATTTGCCGAACTTATTAAAAAACGTGTACAGTCTTTGATATAGGACTGTTCTCACATTGTGAAGTCACCCACCAACCATGACGACCCTGTGACACATACCTCACTTCGTTCATTTGGAGCATCTGTATGTCATTCATCTCTCTACAGTACTTTGCAATAGCCATCACTGTAATTGTCACTTCCGTTCTTCACAGTGTCTCACTCGCAAAAGAAAGTCCTCCAAATGTCATCCTCGTCATGGCAGATGATCTTGGCATTGGCGATCTCTTCGCAACCAACCCTCAGTGTAAAATCAAAACTCCTCGACTGCAGCAGATGGCTAATGAAGGCATGACCTTCTTGGATGCACATACGCCAAGTTCTGTCTGCACCCCGACTCGGTATGGTCTCCTCACGGGCAGATATAACTGGCGATCAAGATTGGCAAAAGGCGTGTTAAGCGGAACAAGTGAACATCTTATTCCTGCAGATCGTCCAACTCTTGGACACCTTATGAAAGCCGCTGGGTATCACACTGCCATGATTGGCAAGTGGCATCTTGGTTGGGATTGGCATAAGAATGGAAAACAGATTGACTTCTCAAAGCCAGTGAAAAATGGACCAGATATCAACGGGTTTGACTCGTATTACGGTCATTGCGGTTCTCTGGACATGCCTCCATACGTGTGGGTTGACACCGGACGCATTACCGCGGCTCCAGATCGAGAGGAAGGTGTGACCTCGAAAGAAGACCGTTATGGCTGGTACCGAAAAGGACCCATCGGAGCTGATTTCCATATTCCCCAGGTTCTGCCACATCTGTTTGAAAAAGCGCGTGCATACATTAAGGCGAGAACCGAAGCAGCTCAATCAGGGACACCGTTTTTTCTGTATGTGCCACTGCCGGCACCTCACACACCAATCGTTCCACTTCCGCCTTTCAAGGATGCCAGCGGCCTGAACCCGTATGCCGACTTTGTCATGCAGGTCGATGATCTCATGGGAAGCCTTCTCGATTGCGTTGTGGATGCCAATTTGGATGAGAATACTCTCATCATTTTTACCAGTGACAATGGTTGTTCACCGCAAGCGAATTTTGAACTCCTTGAAACATTTGGTCATGATCCCAGTGGAATCTATCGCGGACACAAAGCTGATATTTATGAAGGAGGACATCGCGTTCCACTAATTATCCGCTGGCCTGGAAGAATTGAGAAAGGGACACAATCTCACGCACTCACCTGTCTGACTGACATCTACGCCACACTTTCTGACGTGACAGGCCAGGTGAAACAACCACGTGGTGGTGAAGATGGATTTAGCCTGTTACCAGTCTTTCATGGTGCAAAGACATCAGATCGAGATGTCCTCATTAGTCATTCCATAGGAGGTTCTTTTGCCATTCGACAGGACCACTGGAAGCTCTGCCTATGCCACGGAAGTGGTGGATGGAGTACACCAAGAGAAAACATTGCAAAACAAGAGGGGCTTCCTCCTTTACAACTTTATAATCTCGCAGACGATCCATCCGAGACCATCAACCTCGCATCCACCCATCCACACCACGTGGATCGACTCTTGCTTCTTCTCGATGAGCAGATAAACGCTGGTCGATGCACACCTGGCCAGCAACTTTCCAACGATCGAACGATTTCATTTCTGCCGGCAGGAGTCACTCTGCCTTCAACCAACAGATAGATATATTCATGAGACTCTTGGGCATTTTTGTCGATGCTTTGCCTGTATGCTTTGACAATTTGGTCGCTCAGAGTGCACACTCTGAATTCAGTTGATTGGAACTCTGCAGTTCCAATCCCTGTAGTGAACTGGGACAGGGACTCGAACTCCGATAATCCTGAATGATGGAGAAACATTATGACTGGCTTCTTTCACGGTGGTTGGATACAGCGTCTATCATTCACCCGCATCAGTCGACATGATCTGAATCCCGTCATGAAAAAATTTTTCTGCATGTCTATTTCGATAGTGACATGCTTGTCTGCTGTTGTTCAGGCAACAGCACAAGACGAAACGTCAACCGTCATTGCTGTGGTGGCCGTAGATAGCTACGGGGATCTCAAGAAGCAGGTTGATTGGCTTGGTGGACTCTCGGGCAATCCTGCTCTCAGTCTGACCGTTGAACAATTTATAGCTCTCGGTACTGGCGGCAAGGGGTTGCAGGGACTTGATACCTCAAGGCCCATTGGTCTTGTCGTGACGGCCAGCAATGATCAACCGGGACTCCATGGCTTTGTTCCGGTCACAGATGGAGATGCGCTCCAAGAAGCTCTGGCAGGGGTCATCGCTCCAGTGCAATTAATGATCGATATCTCAATCAAAGACGACTGGGCCATTATTACGCCGAAAGGAGAACAACCAGCTCTTGATACTCCTGGTGAACTGTTCGACTCAGTCACAGATTTATTTTCGCTTGGCATAAAGGTGTTCCCGTCAAGAATGCCAGAAACAATGAGAGAAGAGTTCTTCCAGTCACTCGAAGGTCTTCAAAACACACCTGGGGTTATTGGCATGGATCAGCTTCCAGGCAGTGACATCAGTATTGATGCAACGGCTCGCGAAAGTTTTGAGCAGATTGATGCATTCATGGCTGGCCTGAGCATTGATCTACCAGAGGAACGCATCTTTGTGGAATCTCGTATTGTTACAGCCGAAGGTTCTGAGTCTGAAGCCATTTGGAATACTGCTGGAGACGTCAAACCAACGATCGTACTTCCTACGCCCAAAGATGGGGCATCAACTATTGCAAAAGGTCAGACAGCACAGGCCATCGCCCCTGAAAGCCGAGCAAGCATCGAGGCTTCCCTCCTGAACCAGATGCCATTCGATCAGGATGACCCGGCGGAAAAACTTATCGGTACGATTGCAACTGATGTTATCGCTGCCATTCTTGACAATGGATCAATCGATGCCGGCATGACAATAGAAACTGATCCATCAGCCCCGGCTCCCATGCCAAGCGTGACAATCGGCATGAAAATAAAGGATGGCAGAGCCCTCGAGAAAAAACTGAAGGAACATCTGGAAAACTCAGACATTATCCCTGACACCATCTCAATGACATTGGATGCTGCCGAAAACGGTGGCTTTACATTCCATGATTTTTCTATGCCACCGTATGTGGTGTCACTGGCTGTCGCCGAAGACGCAGTGTACGTCATTGGCAAAGGTGGGGAAGCCGACCATACAGCCATTGAAGGAACGCCTAATCCTGACTTCAAGCCTTTCACGTCACTTGAACTATCACTCAAACCACTGATGGGCCTTGCGGCAATGGTGCAGCCAGATCTGCTACAGGCTCTCGGTGGTGCTGGAGATGTTTCAGGGCAGGTTCTTTTCCTGATGCGCCCCATCACCCGTGGCGTTGCGAGCCGGCTCAGCATTGATGCAGATGGAATCAAGACAATCGCAACTGTGGGGATGAAAGCCGTCATGCAAATGCAAATGCAAGGCGTACCTGGTGACAGTCCCTTCTGAGATGTGTGTTCTGATTCCAGACACGTGCTCTTGTCTTCATCAATTCCGTCCTGCAAAGCGAACACATAAAAAATCAGGAAACGTCCTCACTTTTTTGCGACACGATGTGGAAAAACTATCGCATACTTGTGTTTGGTGGTCTTTCCCTTGCTCTGTTGCTCATCGCAATCGCTGTGAAAGAACAAGGCGTTGATCAAACGTCTCCTCTCCTCCTGTACGGCTTATGTTTTGTAAGCCTCGCGTGGCTAACGCTTTTTATATCAGACATTGTTTTGCACGCATGGCATAACAAGGGGCAAGCATGCATGCACTGTGGCAAACTCAGAAAGCTCAAGCCATTTCATTTAGAATCGGCGTGCCCGCATTGTGGAAAATAGATTGGAAAGAACATGAACACACAACAGACAGCCGTTCGAACGAGGTCACTTGTCACGTTATTTCTCTTCTGGGTCTGCCTCGCTCCATGGCTTTGTGAAACACTTCGAGGTGATGAGACGACAGCAACTCCACAAGCTCTTTTCGAACAGGCTATCGACGAATTCTTTCGTGGAGATCCGAAAGCCTCTGCCCAGACGTTTGACAAACTGATTACATTGCAGCCAAGTGCGGCACCAAAACTCTGGCAACACGGGCTTGCCCTCTATTATGCTGAGCGATTTGATGACGGAAGAAAACAGTTTGAATTACATAAAACAGTCAATCCGAACGATATTGAAAACCCCGCATGGCACTACTTGTGCGTTGCAAGACTGCAATCACCAGAAGAGGCCCGCCTGCACATGCTTCCAGTAGGGAACGACACGCGTGTGCCAATGAAAGAGATTCTTGCGCTGTATAAAGGTCAGGGCTCAAAAGAAGCCGTGCTCGAGGCAGCTGAGAAAGGAGAACCCGGTCAGGACCTTCGCAACCAGTTGTGTTATGCCCATCTGTACCTTGGGCTGTATGCTGAGGCTCATGATGACACCATTGCAGCCAAGCGACATATGGTGTTGGCAGCAACTCGCTATCGCATGGATCACTTCATGGGGCGTGTTGCTCAATTGCATGCCTCCCTGAGAGGCTGGCTTGATGCTCCGTAGTATGCAATTGGTCATGATGCAAACACATCACGAGTACCTACAAGACTACCCACGCCCACGTCCACGTCCCGGCCCTTCTTCAATTCCAAGCTGTTCACGACGGACTCGCATGGCACGGCGATACTCAGCAGACTGCGCCCTGGCCTCAGGTGATGATCCATCAAGCCGCCTCTTCCGCCACTCTGCAATCTGTTCATCCGACGGACCGGTTCGCTCTCCTTGATTTCCACCGCCACCTTGGCCACCACCACCTTGGCCACCACCTTG
>JBDOMS010000430.1:0-3710 GCA_039831735.1 Pirellulales bacterium | reverse complement strand
CTGCTTGGAACAATTTGAATCAGCGGAGTGAGTGCCGGTGCGACCAAAGGAATTATTGTCTTCGCCGGTTCGTTTCTTCTTCTTCTCTGCCTATTCTTTGAGAACCATATCGATGCACATCACAGCAGAAAAAATAATCTGCCGAATTGGATTATCCGCTGGAACTGAATCGTCAATCTCCAGCACATAGTTATCAGCACTGGTAAAGAGTTCTTTCCCGACACCAGACCATTTTTTTGTTACATGTGCGAACTCGGTTCCGTCATCGGCGACAAACCGAAAGTTCCATCCGGTCCACGAACCTTTCAAGTGACAGAGCTCTTTGCCAGAGGCACTCAATACAGTAAACGCACCGCCCACAGAAAAAAGCCGCTGCTTAAACGATCCAATGACTTCATTGTGTGCATCACGGACTTCAACCGTTGAAAGAAAAAATGAAAAACCACGGTGTACTGAACAGACCGGCTCACCCGATGGTGTTGTAATCTCAATTTCAAATGGAGTGAGTCGCTTGAAGTCCGTAAAGCGAAATAGTTTTGTCAGCATCCCAAGTCGTGGTTCACGACAATGCAAAATGACGTCACCTGACGCTGGATCGTAGATGTCAAAATTATTTGCAGCTTTAAGGAATCCAACATGTTCTTTCACAAGAAAAAGATTGTTGTTCAGTGCAGAATGCATTGGCTGCTCCTCATTGCTCAACAGGTGAGCGTTTTGAAATTGGTATGAATAGTATCGTTGATAGGTGTGTTATTCGATTTCCAACTGGTTGGAATTGTGCCTCATCTACCCTCGCGGTTTGGCTGGAAAGGGAGTCAAAACAGTAGCAAATAAAATGCTTAGAGTCATTTTCTTCTCTTCGCTTAATGGACATTCCCGCCAATAGTCTCTTATTTTCCGCAGCGAATAGCAAGAATCAGACGTGCGTGAATTGGATAGGCGACGCCATACGCGAACAGCTTATTTCTATGTGCGTAGGAAAGTATTCAAACAAACGTACTTCCTTTGGAGAACCGATAATGGGAATGACAGAAGCAGTTGAAATAAAAAACGAAAACGTTGAGCCAGATGTTCCAGTTGCTCCACCTGTTGAAGTTGTAGCAGTTGTTGAAGTTGTTGAAACAACCACTGTGACGGAAACGCCACAAGGGGCAGGTGTTTGAACCCAGTTCCAATTTGGTTTGTTTGATCAGCCAGGCGGTGGGTCTGCGTTCTCCTGTTGCTTGGCTGATTCAATTCTTTCCCCAACGCCCCTCTTGAAGAAACCATTCGTGTCTAGAGAGTCAGAAAAGGGTCAACGACTAAGGCGTTATCTCTCCATTTTTCATATCCACATTTAGTACCTCTGAATGCATCGAAGTGGATACACCTGCATATTTGAGAAAGGTTGCCGATTGGTAATGGCGTTTGGTAACGTGTCATTGATTTTCTCAACGGAAAATACTTCTAACGCTTGCTATTCCATTCAGCGTACTTATTTTGGGGGCGGGAAAATGACGATCGAAAATGATTCATTACTCAATGAATTCAAAGCCGGTTTATCTAAAATGAGATTTGAAATTCTCAAGGAATTACATCAAACAAATGTTCTGGATAAAGAAAAATTTGAACATGTTCTGGACTTAATCAACCAAAATCTTATTGTTCGGCAGCATGAATTCATAAAAATGGTTGCACAGGTCAAAGGGCAACTTTCTGGTGAGCCGACATCGGTGGACTTAAAAGGTGATACCAAGAACAAGAAATCAATAGAGGAAGTTGTTGCCGCAGTGGGTGGGGCTGGTTTAGGAGCAGCAGGTGCTACATTTTTGGGTTGGACTACCCCCGGAATTTTTTATTCCACGTCAACAACCGTGGCATCAACAATTGCGTCAGTTTTAGGTGTGACTGTTGGGGTAGCTACCGCTGGAGCGGCCGTAGTAGGTGGATTGGGTGCAGGCTATATCGCGAACAAATTAATGAGGTCTCGCCGAATAAAGAAAATCAAGAACGAGTTCATGGATCAGTGGGATAAATCTGTGGAAGAGGACCTTCTCCCGTGGGCGGAAAAAGTAATTCATGAAGTCGATCAATCGTGATGTGCGTTTTACTAAGTGAGACAAACTAAAATGAGTTTTTTTTCTTCTGGTGGAATCGATTCGATACAGTCAGGATTGTACGTTGCAGGCAGTCTTAGTCCTCGGCTTGTTAATAATCTTTATCCAATGGAAGCTTTGACAAAGTGGCACGCAGCCAATCATATAGCTGGCATAACAGGTTCTTGGATGGACAAAGGAGGCACGTACCTAGCTGGTCAAGGAGGGAACTGGCATCGTCTCTATCATGGTCATCATCTTTTTGAAGATGGCTTCAAGGTATTGACGAATCCTAAGTTAAAGTTTGGCGAATTCTTGCACCATTTGGGATTGGATTCATTAACCACGAGAGGGATTGTAAATCCCTTGGTCCCGACAACCCTTGCTGAGCCACTTATGTCACTTGGACTGTCAAAGTCCTTCGTTCATGAAATCATGACGATCAACGTTCCGAAGATCCTATCTGGCTCGTTAGGAGTTATTTGTGCTGGGCGGGATGTGTATATGTGTTTTTCTGATGCGATACCGCACACATATTTAGCGTCTGGTGTTCATTTCCTGTTTGGTGGTTTGCAAATTGGTTTAGGGATGTATCCACCGAATGCACTTCTTCTTGCTTCCGGTGTTGCTGAAATCGGCGTAGGATCAGTTACTTTATATAGAACCGTATGCGATTCCCTGGCTTCGCCGTCAGCGTCTGTATTGACGGATCTGGTTTCTCCCGTTTACCTGCCCGTCATTGGAGGATCATTAGCGATGGGGGCAATCCTTGGAGGTGCTGCAGGATGGTGGACAGGAACTTCTTGGCAAGAAACAGCAAAAGGTGCAGCAACGGCAGGACTTGGAAGTGCAGCCTCGGCTACCGTTGGGATGCTTGTGGCAAAAGCTGGTCTCATCGCACCATTTTTAGGAGCCGGTGCTGGAATTGCTACAGCCCTGCTGGTCCGAGCAGCATTGCGATCAGCAGATGGAGCAGACAAAGAAGAGCTTGTTAGTTGTGGAAAATTCTTAGGCAATTCTGTTTTTTCTGATGCAACAACCTTTCCCCTATTTAAGGCAACCAATCAACCCATTGGGAGAATTGAGGGCGATACTCTCAAACTTGATCATCGTTCCCTAAGTAATGAAGAAGAAAATAATTTAAGACAATAGCTGAGTATTCCCAGAATTTTTCTACTGGCTAATTTATTTTTAGTTCTGACAAGAAATCATCTGGCTGAAGCATGAGCCAAAAGTTGTTGTTCATATCCACATTAAGTCCCGCTGACCGCTTAGCCGCCAAGTTGATCAGGGTTGAGTTCCAAGAGATCGTCAACCACAAACAGTCCGTCCTTGCGGATCGTTTCGTCATCAAACCGGATTTCACCGCCACCAAAATCAGGACGCTGGATGCAGACCAAGTCCCAGTGGATTTCACTCCGGTTGCTGTTGTCTGCTTCCTCGTACGCCTGGCCAGGTGTGAAGTGAAAACTGCCAGCAATTTTCTCATCAAAGAGGATGTCTTTCATCGGCTGAAGGATGTGTGGGTTGAACCCGATTGCAAACTCACCAATGAATCGAGCTCCATCATCAGCATCGAAGATCTCATTCAAACGGTCACCTCCGACTGTAGCACGTGACTCGACAATACGGCCC
>JBDOMS010000338.1:0-16781 GCA_039831735.1 Pirellulales bacterium | reverse complement strand
CCTCTGACGATTGGCCAACTGGTCGCTGTACTTGTTCATTTCTTTTTGTCACTAATCCAGGCTTGATCATTGTGAGGGCGACCCGTCGACGAGTCTTATCAATTTCCAAAACCCATACCTTTACCACCTGACCAACACACACAATATCGTGAGGGTCGCGAACATATCGCCGTGAAAGTTGACTAATATGCACCATCCCGCTGTCATGTAACCCAATATCGATAAATGCACCAAAGTCAACCACATTCAACACTGAACCCTGTAACTCCATGCCCACTTCTAGGTCTTCAAGTTTCAAAACGCCTTTCTTAAAAAATGGCTGCGGAAGATCTTCTCTTGGATCACGCCCCGGTCGTAAAAGTTGTTCAATAATGTCAGAGAGTAAAAGTCTTCCAACACCAAGTTCTTCTGCCAGAGCATCAAGATCGAATTCCTTACTTTTCTTCAAGAGCTTTTCGGCGCCTTCTCTTGTCCGCAAATCACTTGCTTCACCTCCGAGTCGAACTAGGACCTGCTGGGCAATGTCATAACTCTCTGGATGGATCCAGGTTGCGTCAAAAGGATCTTCCCCATCAGAAATTTTCAAAAAGCCAGCTGACTGAACAAATGCACTTCCTCCAAAACCAGGAACGTCTAGTAATTGCTTTCTGGTGCGAAAAGGCCCATTCGTTGTTCGCCACTCATGAAGATTCCTCGCTGTTGCCTGATTGAGACCTGACACATATCGAAGTAGTGCTGGACTAGCAGTATTTACATCTACACCAACATAATTCACGCAACTCTCAATAACATCGTCCAGAGAAGCATGTAGATGACGTGCCTTCACATCGTGCTGATAAAGGCCCACACCGATATTTGCTGGCTCAATCTTTACCAACTCTGAGAGAGGGTCTTGCAGTCGCCTTCCAATGGAAATTGATCCTCGAATAGCTGCCTCGTAGGCGGGCAATTCGTCGCGGGCATAGGAACTTGTGGAGTAAACACTCGCTCCAGCTTCATTGACAATGACATATGCAACATCAAGAGGCTGAAGTGGACCTATCACCAACTCAGCCACAAGTGACTCTACCTCACGACCAGCGGTGCCATTCCCAATGGCAATCACGTTACATTGATGATTCTTCACCATTTCTGTGATTTTTTCAGCTGCCAATTTTTTTTTCTCAGCTTGTCCGATGATATGAAGTACTGCATGCTCGACAGGGCTTCCATATTCATCAATCACCACTACTTTGCAACCACTCTTGAAGCCTGGATCAATCGCCAACACTCGTCGATTTGGCACGGGTGGTTGCAGCAGTAAATTTCGCAGATTACGGGCAAAAACAGAAACAGCATGGGATTCACACAATTCCGTAATCTCCCGACGCATTTCACGCTCCAGACTCGGGAGCACTAGCCGCTGAAGCGAATCACGAACACAGCCTTGGAGGAATTCTTTATGCGGATGCCCCTCAGGGATAAGGATTTTTTCTGCAGCAGCCTGCATATCATCCTCTGCTCCTTCGACCTTTACCTTAAGCAACCGGGCACGTTCACCACGATTAATTGCCAAGACTCGGTGAGGTGGCACACGATCTACGTACTCAGAAAACTCAAAATAATCACGATAGTGCTTAGCATCTTTCGAAGCAGACTTACCTTCGGGCTGAACCCTTTGGCTACGCAACCGACCAGACCTACCTAAAATTTTTCGCAACTGCTGTCTGAGTGACGCCCGTTCACTGAAATCATGAGCAATAATATGCCCTACTCCAAGGAGTACATCTGCAACGGAAGTTACTTCGACATCCTCATCAATAAAATCTGCTGCTCTCTTATCCAGTTCAGATAGAGCTACTTCAGCAGACAAAATCTCCTTTGATAAAGGCTCGAGACGCCGCTGACGAGCAATTTCTGCCAAGGAAAGTTTTCTTGGCTTGTAGGGAAGATATAAATCCTCAAGTTGCTTTGAATTTTGGGTATCTTGAATCCGCTGCTCAAGATCAGGCGTGAGCTTACCCTGTCCCTGAATTGTTCGCAGAATTGTTTGCCTGCGCTCAGCAAGTTGCCTTGCTTTTGTGACGCACTCAGAAATGCTCCGAATGGCAACCTCATCCAGACCTCCTGTCTGATCTCGTCGATAACGAGTAATAAAGGGAACGGTATTCCCCTCATCCAACAGACGAACAACTGCCTCGATCGAAGCAACAGGAAGTTCGATCTGCTGAGCTATCTGTCCGAGGTCAATAAGTACTGATGATCCCATACAGCGAATCTTGGTAATTCAAGGAATCTAGGGCTGTCATGCCCTCGATGACAAATCGCCCCAAACACCAGAAAGAAGAAATCAAACTACTATAACCGACTTATACCCAGCTCAGAAGAACTTTCTAAATTAACATCTAACCTCTCATGATCTTGACGCCCCTGGCAAAAGATCCCTATTTCCCACAATTCACAGGTCAACAAATCTCGAGACTTCCCTACCATGTTCTCACGGATACGCGCGAATGACTATAGCAAATCCACCCATTATGACGATGGACAAAATAATGATGGTTCTATGATTTCAAAGCACTCACATTCTAACAAAAAAGTAGCTCTGGAGCCCCTCCCTCAATGACTCTTTCCTCTGATTCTGAAAAACGAAACCCTTCTCCACAGAAATGGCTTGAAAAGGTGCCACTGTTGGCTCTTGATCGACAATATACTCCACTTAGAAAAGATATTCGGAGAGCTATTGAGAACGTATGTGACTCAGGACGTTTCGTTTTAGGACCTGACGTCTCAGAACTTGAAGTTGAATTAGGGCGATTACTCCACGTGCCTCATGTTATTGGCTGTGCCTCTGGCAGTGATGCTTTGCTGCTTGCACTTATGTCACTCGATATCAAGCCCGGTGATGAAGTGATTATCCCAAGTTATACGTTCTTCGCCACAGCAAGCGCAGTTACTCGCCTGGGTGCGATACCAATCTTTGCTGATATTGATCCACTCACATACAACATCGATCCATCTGATGTAGAGAGGAAAATCAGCACACGAACAAAAGCCATTATGCCCGTTCATCTCTTTGGGAGAACGGCTAACATGGATGCTTTATTGCCAATCGCAAAATCTGGTGATATCCCCATTGTTGAAGATGCAGCACAGTCGATTCTATCGACATGGCACGGCACCTGTTCAGGGAGTCTTGGTGATATTGGTTGTTTCAGCTTTTATCCAACAAAAAATCTAGGTGGTGCTGGAGATGGAGGTTTCCTTACCACCACACGTGATGACATTGCAAAAAGGCTCAAACTCTTAAGGGTGCACGGAATGGAGCCACGTTATTACCATGACCTTGTCGGTATCAATAGTCGGCTTGATTCAATTCAGGCGGCCGTCCTACGAGTCAAACTTCCTCACCTAGACCAATGGACTTCTTTGCGTCAAGTCAATGCAGGACGCTACATGGAATTATTTTCATCTTATCAACTAGCTGATCATATTGTGATTCCAAATGATGAGCCCCGAGGTAGACATGTTTGGAATCAGTTTGTTATTCGAGTGAACAATGGACAGAGGGATAACTTGAGATCATACCTTTCCCAACATGGAATTGGGACTGAAATCTACTATCCCGTTCCCGCTCATCTTCAACGATGTTTTTCATATCTTGGATGGAGCAAGGGCGATCTTCCTGAAACAGAACGTGCTGCTGATGAAACGATTGCTCTTCCTATTTTCCCGGAGCTCACGTCGGAAGAGCAAGAAACAGTCGTTGGAAGAATCTCAGAGTTTTTTAAGGCACCAACATCACGAAAACAGAGTGATTCATCCACATCAAAATCATCTCTTGTTGATACTCCTCACGTGCTTCGCCGCAAGGGTGCTGTCGGCCGCGCAGATGAAGTCCGCTGTTAGCGAGCCCTATGGAAGGTGTTTTTGCAAACACCTAAGGCCATAACTCCATGACTTTTTCATCATCGTAGATGTTTTTCGATTGGATCCTCATCGTGTGATAAATGACGCACGTGATGAGCCCTACTGCACCAAGCCCCACCAAACTGTTGGAATGTGTATATTCTAGCTGTGCTGCTCTACATGGGTGGCATTCGTGAAACACCGCGGTAGTATGCCTTTTTTGATACGAAGGTGTTCTTTTATGCATAAAGGGTAATTCAATGGCTTCCTCCTCTAAGCATAACTCAAAAGCTATGAAACCTCGCCTTCCAGCAATTGACATTAAGACACGCAAACTTATTGTGGAACTCGCAAATGGCGTGGCACAAGCAGCTGAGCGAAAACGGGATCCTTATCTCGATATTCCAACACGAAGCCTCTCAAATGTTCGTTTCAACAAGGCTCGAAAAATCATTGAAATGGGCAATCAAAAGAATCGGCGTCAACTTTTCAATTTATCTCAGGCGAAAAGTTATATGCAAACACTTCTGGTTGCAACTGGATGTAAATCTCTCATTGAACAACAAAAGACTACAAGTATTCGAGGCCTATACTACTTACTGAAGCACACGATCGAAGGGACTCGCGAAGAAACATTTGGAACTCAAGATGAATGTGATCCAATCATTGAAGATCTTGAAGTGACTCTGGAGAGCCTTCGTGAAGAGCTACATGTCTATGCAAGCAATCGCGGTGGCATGGTCGGTCCAATCACACTCCTCGATTCTGGTGATGAGATTGACTGCTCTAAAATGGGCTCTGGGGGATATTCTATCCCTTCAATTGTTGAAGCAGATGTAATCAAGTTCAAAACATGCCGTGCAAAATTTATCCTTCACGTTGAAAAAGATACTGTTTGGCGACGATTCAATGAGGACAAGTTTTGGAGAAAGCATAATTGCCTTCTTACACACGGAGGAGGACAGCCACCCAGGGGTGTTCGAAGAATGCTCTACCGGCTTCATCATGAGCTGAAACTTCCAGTGTACTGTCTCCTCGATAATGACCCTTGGGGATATTATATTTACTCGGTGCTGAAGCAAGGTTCCATAAATCTTGCTTATGAGTCAAAACGCATGGCGATTCCGGGCGCCCGTTTCCTCGGATTACGATCTCGTGATTTCGACCGATGTAAACTCACACCAAGTGTCCAAATCGCTCTCAGTGATTCTGACATCAAGCGAGCAAAACAAATAGCCGCATATCCTTGGTTTGTAAAAAAGAAAGCTTGGCAGAAAGAGATTCATACCATGCTTTCCAATGGTTTCAAACTGGAGGTCGAGTCACTGATCTCGAAAGATATTAGCTACGTTACTGAGGTATATGCTCCAGACCGCATCAAAGCAGCTGACTGGCTAGACTAAAACTAAACTAGAAGAAACGCCTTCCCTGCTCATTCAGGTTGCATGCCTCATAAGAAACAAGGGGTGACTGACGGGACTCGAACCCGCGACCCTCGGTACCACAAACCGATGCTCTAACCAACTGAGCTACAGCCACCACAAAACGCTGGGATCAGAAGTGTAGCAAACTTTTTCTCTCGTCCACCGAGAGTTGGCCAGACGCTCGCGAATCACATTTTTCCAGTCTTAAAAACAACATATAGACGCAGAAAATAGGTTCAATTTCGAAGAATACTCACTTCGGAACTCCATTTGATCTCAGAAATTGAGTGGATTCCCAAACTGACATTCCACAATCTTGATAATTCCTGTTGAATCTCAATATGCACTTAAGGCCTTCAGAACGGATATCCATTGGTCAACGACCTCTATCACAAAGTCGGGGATTCGTAACAGATTTAGTGAGTCTGGCACAGACTTTCCCACTTTTTCCAGTCGATATTGAGCTACAGCTATCTGAGGTCGCGAAGTACCGCTCGGAAGTAGCTCCGCGTATTGGCTGGTCAGCAATTTTCCTCAAGGCATATGGACATGTTGCGTCACTTTTACCTGAACTTCGATCATGGTTCTCGCGAGGTTTTCGCCCTCGTCTTATAACAGCATCGCAGAGCGTCGCTTCACTCGCGGTGAATCGGAATGATTATGACGGCGACCATCTTTTCTTTGCAAAAATTCCAAGTCCAAATCTTCTCAGTCTTATTGATATTCAAAAATATATAGACTACTGCAATCAAGCAGCTCCCGAGGAGGTGTTCAAGCGGCAGCTCCAGTTAGAAAATCTTCCGAGTCTCCTTCGACGTCTTATCTTATGGCAGAATATAAATTCACGATCTTCAAAACGCTGTACTCGTGTGGGAACATTTAGCCTTTCTACACTGGCTGGTATGGGAGTGAGTAATCACGGGCATCCCACCATCTGTACAACGAGTCTTTCATTTACTCCGCTTGATCCAGATGGGTGGTGCCGAGTAACGCTCATTAGTGACCACCGTGTGCTCGACGGAGTCACAGCAGCAAAGGCACTCTCCCTGTTGAAGCATACCTTGAGTACTTCCATCGTGGATGAATTAAGAAATCTCAAGTGTCGCTCTGGGTGTCTTCAGAACGATTCTCATGAAGACGCCGCCTGATCTCTGCAAGCCTCTCACAAAGGTCTCGTTCCATTCCACGACGAGTTGGCGCATAGTATTGTTTCTCAACACCGAGATACTCTTGTGATGCAATGCCGTCCGGTGCATGTTGAGAGTTTTGATAGCCAACACCGTGACCAAGCCGTTTTGCTCCTGCATAATGCTTGTCTTGTAAATGCCTTGGGATAGGAATAATAGATTTTTCACGAACATCTTGGCGAGCTTCAGAAATGGCATTTGTGCAAGCATTACTTTTGGGAGCTAGTGCCAGATAGGTTACTGCTTGAGCTAGCGACAGTTGGCATTCAGGCAAACCCACAAACTCCGTCGCATGCATTGCTGCCACAGCGATGAGTAAACTTCTCGGATCAGCATTCCCAATATCCTCGCTTGCAAGAATAACGAGTCGCCTTGCCAAAAAACGCACATCCTCCCCTCCTTCAAGCATTCGAGCTAACCAATAGAGCCCTGCATCGGCATCACTACCACGTATACTCTTAATAAGAGCACTTGCACAATCATAATGGGTATCTCCAGCATCATAAAGAATAGCTTTTCGTTGCACACTTTCTTGTGCAAGCTCAAGAGAGAATAACAATGGTCGTTCAGGGCTTGAGAGCACACCAATTTCAAGGGCACCAAGTGCGCGTCGAGCGTCACCATCGGACGTCTCGACCAGAAATCTCATTGCTTCCGGAAGAAGCTCCACCTTCTCCTGCCCAAAACCGTGCACTTTGTCATGAATAGCATGTTTCAATATGGCTTCAACGTCATCAGCAAGTAAGGGCTCAAGTTCAAAGACCCTGCTTCTACTTATGAGAGCACTTGTCAGTGCAAAAAAAGGATTTTGTGTTGTTGCTCCAATAAGTGCGATTACTCCATTTTCAACATCGGGCAGGAGCACATCTTGTTGTGATTTGTTGAAATGATGAATCTCATCAATAAAAAGACACGTTCTTTGGCTATCATCCTCTAAGCGTCGTCGAGCCTCTTCAAGAACATCTCGGACATCTCGAACACCAGAAGCTGTTGCAGATAATTCGATAAATCGTCGCTTTGTTTCATGTGCGATGATCTCTGCAAGAGTTGTCTTCCCTACGCCTGGTGGACCATATAAAATAACTGAGCCCAGGCGATCCGCCTCAATCAAACGCCGAAGGAGCTTTCCTTCACCAATCACTTTTTCCTGACCAACGTAATCAGTAAGCCGCTGAGGTCTCATACGAGCTGCCAGAGGTGCCGCTCTCGCAACATTTTCTGCTCGGGATTTAGAAAAAAGATCTGCCATCATCCGTTCCATATGAAGCTTACCGCTGCATCAATAGATGGATCCAAGCTTTTATGTACGGGACAATTGTGAGCCGCTTCCTCAAGTATATGGCGCTTTGGATGATCAGGGGGCAACGGGACAGTGAGCCGAGTGTGAAGTGATGCAATACGACGAGGCAATTCTTTAGTCATTTCTTTGACTGTCTCTGCTTGACATCCAATCAAATCGATAGAATGCTTCTCTGCAACAATACCCATTATAGTCATCATGCATGCTCCAAGAGCAGAGGCAACGAGATCCGTTGGTGAAAAACTCTCACCTCTTCCATGATTATCTTTTGGAGCATCCGTAACTATTTCAACTCCCGACGGCCCATGAACCACCCTACAACGCAAACCACCATCATAAAAAGCTCGAATTTCTACCATCGTTTGACCTTCTTATACGAATGAAAAGAAAAACAAAACACTAAGATACACTTAAGTGCCTATAACTTGTTAATCCGCCTAATTCAAAAGTAACATTTTTTTGCCATGGGATTTCGCACTCTCCGATCGTGTATTGACATACTCCACAACGAAGGACATGTCGTAAAAATTGATTACCCAGTCGATCCGCATCTGGAAATTGCTGAGATTCAGAGAAGGCTCTTTCGAGCAGGTGGACCAGCTATTCTTTTTACTCAGCCAAAAAACTCGAGATTTCCAATTCTTATCAATCTTTATGGAACACAATCGCGGATTGAGAGAATTTTTTCTGACTCACTGGAACGTGTTCGACGTCTAGTCGAGCTCAAAATTGATCCAGCCGAGGCATTGAAAAAACCATGGCGATATTGGCGCAGTCCTTATGACGCCATGGCGATGCTTCCAAAAAGGGTACGAACAGGGCCTGTATGCACGAATCGAATACCTCTATCATATCTGCCAAAAGTGACGAACTGGCCTGGTGACGGAGGAGCCTTTATTACGTTACCTGCCGTGTACACAGAGGACCCTGACAGCCCGGGAGCCCACCGTGCGAACCTTGGCATGTATCGCGTTCAACTTTCAGGAAATAGCTACACACCAGATCAAGAGGTTGGACTGCATTATCAACTGCATCGAGGTATTGGAATTCATCACAAGGCAGCACTCCAACGAAATGAGCCGCTGAAGATTGCCATTTTTGTTGGCGGAGCTCCCAGTATGGCGTGTTCAGCAGTCATGCCATTACCCGAAGGACTTTCAGAAATCACTTTTGCAGGTGTTCTTTCTGGGCACAGAATCCCCATGATGCGACGACGTGGCAGACCAGCCATTTATGCAGAGGCTGATTTTGTAATTGAGGGAACTGTGTTTCCAGGAGCAATGAAACCAGAGGGACCATTTGGTGATCATCTTGGCTATTATGCACGTCAACATGATTTCCCTGTGATGCAAGTCGATCACGTCTGGCATCGGCATGACGCCATCTGGCCGATGACTGTTGTGGGTCGCCCTCCGCAAGAAGATACTCTTTTTGGTTGGCTCGTACATGAACTCACTGGCCCAATTATTCCATCCGTCTTACCTGGTATTAAGGGGGTTCACGCAGTGGATGCTTCAGGAGTGCATCCTTTACTATTGGCTATTGGCAGTGAACGCTATCAACCATGGAGACCAAGTGATCGACCTGCTGAATTGCTCACACAAGCCTCTGCTATCCTTGGCCAAGGCCAATTATCACTAGCAAAATATCTTTTTATTATTGACGAACATGATGCCCCTAACCTCAGTGTTCGAGAAATACGTCCGTTTTTCACGCATCTGCTTGAGCGAGTTCATTGGGAAAGAGACTGTCACTTTCATACAGAAACCACAATTGATACTCTCGATTACTCCGGAAGCGGGCTCAACACAGGATCAAAACTTGTGATTGCAGCACGTGGCTCTGCCATTCGTTCCTTACCTCATACGCCACCATCACACGCACCTCTTCCTGATGGCTATTGTGATCTTCGATCGAACTTTCCAGGTATTCTTCTAGTTCAAGGTCCTAAAATCACTCCTCAACCATCACTGACACCTACTGACCAATCGATTTGGAAAGATTCCGCCAAATCTCCTTGGGCTGCAGACATTCAAAAACTCTGTAATGCAATTTCCGTTGATCACCCTCTACGAACATGGCCTCTCATTGTGGTAGTTGATGATACTGAATTCAGTAGTCAATCACTTGAAAATTTTCTTTGGATTACTTTTACACGTTCCAATCCTGCTGCTGATGTTCATGGCATCGATTCTTTTCTTCACCAAAAACACTGGGGATGTCATGGACCACTTGTGATTGATGCTCGCCTCAAGCCTCACCATGCACCACCACTCGTGGAAGACACCGAAACGACAAGACGTATCAACGAAATGTGTGCATCCAACGGCCCACTATCCCACGTCCTAAGGGAGTAACTAATCAATTGCCGTAATTCGAACTTTTGTGGATAACGATCGATGCCCAATTCGGCGTCGATAATTTTTTCTGCGTGCAAATTTCTGGACGTAAATTTTTTCACCTTGCACAGGACCAATAACTTCAGCCTTGACGACCACTTTCTTGAGGAGAGGACCCCCGATTTCGAGTTCCCCTTCATTGCTACGGGCAAGAACTTCCTCAAAAACAATCTCAGCACCTGCTGGCACGTGACGGAAATCAATATCTAATTCCTGACCTTCCATAACTCGATATTGCCTTCCACCATCCTTAATGACAGCGTATCGTTGGCAAACACCGGAATGAGGCTTGGAGCGAGTTGCAGCAGCAGTCGACATAGGAACGTTCCTTTTTCTTCAATGAGAAAACCTATCAAACAGATTAACCATAACGACACGGACAACCGAGGTCGAGTGGCTCTGATAATACGCTTGTTTTTGGTTCTCTAATAGGAATACAGCATGGATAGAAATCAATCATGGAAATCGAATTGATCGTCCTTCATTGTCACAAGCCTCAAAAACAAGATGTTCTGGAGCCACTCCGTCTTTTCCTCCTACATGAAGTTGTATTTTTGTTTTTTCCTCGAAATGAGCCATCTCACGTCGCTTTCTATTATTGATCCATGTTGCCACTTCATCGTGAACCTCGATGTCGAGACGTGCGACAGTATCTTTCGTTGCTGAAAGTTGAAGAGTCCTCATCACCTCTATTGCCATACTTTCTGCAGTTTTGACCGTCCCGCTCCCAACACATATGGGACAATTTTGAAATATACTTTTTCTAAGCGACGGACGAATACGTTGTCTTGTCATCTCAATGAGTCCAAAAGGACTCGTTCGCAGGACTTTTGTTCTGGCTCGATCTCGCTTGAGCGCGTCATGAAGAGCCCTCTCAACATTACGACGATATTTTTCCCTTCGCATATCAATGAAATCATTCACAATAACACCGCCCAAGTCGCGAAGCCGCAATTGACGAGCAATTTCTTTTGCTGCAATTATGTTCATCTGATATGCATTTTCTTCAGCGCTTTTTTCTGTTCGAAATGAACCGGAGTTTACATCAATTGCAACAAGAGCTTCCGTTGTATCGATAACAATCGACCCACCTCCTTTTAGTGGAACCTTTCGTTGATACATACGTCCGATTTCTTCCTCAAGCCCGTATCGATGAAAGAGTGGTTCTTTGCCATCATAGAGCTGAAGCCTTGACGCATACTTTGGCATAACTAACTCAAGGAAATCTTTTGCTCGTTCATATGCTGCTGGTTCATCAATCAATATTCTTCCAACATCCTCTGTAAACATATCCCGGATTGTTCGGATGATCATGTCGCTTTCTTGATAGATATCAATTGGCGCCGAATACTTGCGCATGCGACGAACAATGCTTTTCCATAGATTTAGTAGATAGGCCATATCACGAGCCATCTCTGACTTGGTTCGTTCGGTTCCTGCAGTCCGCACAACGAACCCAACACCTTTGGGGGGTTGGAGATCCACCATAATATCGCGCAGCAATCGACGTTCTCTCTCATCATTGATCTTTTTTGATATCCCAACTCGCCCAAGTGGGGGCATCAGTACGAGATAACGACCCGGTATTGAGATATAGGTTGAAAGAGTCGGGCCCTTCGTGCCAAACCCTTCCTTAATGACCTGCACAAGCACCTCATCACCGCGACGCAAAATATCTTGAATCGGTGGCTTTACTCGTGGACGATCTCCAATTCTTGGCCTTCGCGAGCCTCGACGACCGCCATCCTGCTCACCATCATTGCCAGCCTTTCGTCCAGATGGATCTGTTAACTCAAAAGCTTTGTCCGGATCAAGACCCCCTTGCCGATAATACTGTGGCTCAATATCGCTAATGTGTAAAAAGCCATTTCGTCCAACGCCGAAGTCAACAAATGCTGCCTGAATAGACGGTTCAATATTGACGACTCTTCCTTTGTAGATATTGCCGACATAATTATCCGCACTTGTTCGCTCAACATAGAGTTCTTCCAGCAGGCCATCTTCCATTATCGCAATCCGACATTCTTCTGGTTGCGATACATTTATGAGCATTTCCTGTTTCATATGTCTTCCTCATTATATTTATAACATCGATAAAGCTGCGCCTCGCCTAGACTGTTTGGTCAGCAAGCAGGCGACGTAACTGGTCTTTCAAAAAAGCTTTTACCTCACGTGCTCCATCCATAGCGAGCACTCGCTCGGCAACCCTCCGGCATTCAGCAACCGAAACACTTCGGCATACCTGCTTCACTTCGGGGATAGCACTCGCCGGCACACTTAGGTGCCTGAGCCCTAATCCAAGAAGAAGCTGCGTGTACATCACGCTGCCACTCATCTGTCCACATACGGTCGCTGGCACACCCGCCTCTCGGGCCGACTCTAATGAACGTCTTAAGAGACGTAACACAGCTGGATCACAGGCGTTATAGAGATCAGCAACCTCTTTGTTTCCTCGATCAACCGCCAGCGTATATTGAATAAGATCATTTGTACCAACAGAAATAAAATCGACTTCCTTAATGAATGCATCAAGCATGACTGCAGCAGCAGGAGTTTCGACCATGATTCCCACCGGCATATTTCTGTTGAATGGAATATCATGTTCCGCAAGATCTTCCATCACATCAGCCAACACCATTCGTGCCTGGCGGAGTTCAGTAATTGTCGAGATCAAAGGAAACATAACCCGCACATCTCCGTGAGCACTTGCACGGAGAATCGCTCGAAGTTGTGTTCGAAACATTGGCAACTGTCTCAGCGAAAGACGGATGCTCCGCAATCCGAGACACGGATTTCTTTCCTCCTCCGGCGTCGACTCAGTGAGCATTTTATCTGCGCCTAGATCGAGCGTACGAATCACAACAGGCTTGCCAGAGAGTGATTTCACAACACTGCTGTAAGCCATAAAGTGATCATCTTCTGTTGGCTCCAATCGACTGGTCAGATAGAGAAACTCGGTTCGGTAAAGACCGATACCATCACAGCCACGACTAATACATTGTTCCACTTCACTAGGAAACTCAATGTTTCCCATAATCTGGATCATCACACCATCATTTGTTTCAGCAGGTAAATCCCGTAGGCCTTCGAGCTTTGCCTGCGCCGACTGAGCTGCCTCAACCTCCTGCCGGTATCGCGCAATCGTCTCCTCATCAGGCTGGAGAATGACCAATCCTTGATTACCATCCAAAATAACCGGCTCACCACCAGAAACATCTGATAAGAAGGGTCCAATTCCGACAACTGCCGGGATCTCTAGCCCCTCAGCGACGATCGCTGTATGACTGCCTGGCCCCCCAAGCTCTGTCGCAAAACCTTGAACAAAGCGTCGGTCAAGATTCGCCGTCTCACTGGGAGTAAGATTGTGCGCGAGGACAATAACCGGCTGTGAGATAGCTGCCAGGGTCTCTCGACGCTGCCCAAGGAGATTTCTTAGTAAACTTTTTTCAATATCGTAAATATCATGAGCTCGTTGAGAAATATGATTATCGAGACTCTGAAAAACTTTTGCATAACGACGAAGCGTTCGACTCACAGCGTATTCAGGCCACCAGTTTCGATCTCGAACAGCTGCTGTGAGCTCCGCTCTCATCTTTTTATCGCTGAGCATTGCTAAATGAGCATCAAAGATGGCCGCGTACTGGCCTCCTAGCTCAGACTTAATAGCATCTCGATCTCGCTTTATCTTGCGTGATGTCTGAGTTATGGCATTTTCAAGTCTTGCTAGTTCTGTATCGACAGCACTTCGAGCAACAAAACGCCGAGGAATACGAAATCCCTCGCTATCCAATACGAGTGCTTCACCAATTGTGACACCTTGGGAAACAGCAATACCTTGAAGTTTGAGCATGGGGCGCATTCCGCGCGCCGGCTGCAATTAGTCGTGATACGATCACCCCGCGGCTGATTGCAGCGATCGGTAATCATTATCAGAATTGCGCCTGGCGGGTCGTAGCGGCTCCTATAAAAAAAGTTGTTTTTTCAAAACCAAAATCACTATTCGTTGTTTTGTACTGAATCATCAAAATTGCTATCGAAGAGCAAACTAATAGCGGCCACCGCTTCATCAGCATCAGGGCCAGTTGCTTCAACCACCAATCTGCTTCCGGCCTCGGCAGCCAACGTAAGCAAATCTAAAATACTTTTCCCATCTACGCGATGAGCCGATGCAACAACCTCAATTCGAGACTGCCACCGCTGAGCTTCCCGCGCAAGAAGATCCGCTGGGCGCGCATGGAGCCCTTGTGGAATACCTACTATGACTTCTCGTGAAACGGTTTGGCTAAACGTCATATTGATTTATCTCACCGGTACTCTTCTAAGCGTTAGGAAGCTATCCCATGACTATCAGCTTCTTCTAAAAGTTGCTGAATATCTTCAGGACTTTTAGAAGCCTTTAGGTATTTACAGAACGTTTCATCACGTAATTGTCGTGAGATATTTTCTAATGCTCTGAGATGATCACCGGGGCGATCGGGAGGTGACACGAGTAGAAAAAACAAATGAACAGGATCGCCATCTAAACTCTCAAAATCGATCCCCTCAGGACTGACAGCCACTGTTCCAACCAGACGATTGACACTAGGATGCTTCGTATGGGGCACAGCAACACCACGACCGATACCTGTGCTGCCAAGTTCCTCGCGCTTCATGATCGCTTTGACTATTCCCTCCATTTCGTTAGCTTCAATACGATCTGCATCTACGAGCGCTTTAACCATTTCTCGAACGACACCTTCTTTACTGGTAGCGTCGACATGTGAACGAATAGCGTCAAGGGTAACAAAATCTGAAAATTTCATACGTGCAATAAACCGTTACGAGAAAAACCTAAGAACGCCGTGCTGTTTCTGCATTTTTATGGCTACGAACTTTTTCTTTATGCTTCCGCAGTTGTTGTTCTAACTTTTGAACCGCACCATCAACGCTTCGCCACAACTGAGGCGATGTTTCATGACTCACCATGTCATGGAAGTGCTCAGCCTTAGCAATAATCTCAACCATGGGAAGTTGAGTATTTTCAAGATCAACAGTCACATCTAAAGCAGTCAGGCGATCAAAATACCGCTGCAGCCGAGATACCTTTGATGAGATCTTCGATTGCGAAGCTGGACTCAGGTGACCATGACGAGCGGAAACATTAATTTGCACAGATGATCCTTTCCATAAAGCCCACGGAACGACTTTTCGCGACTGAAAATGCAGCAACAAATCGTTCTTCCCAGATCATAACAATAGGAGTGAAGCTTTTATAGATGGTCACCACAATCCGCGGGCAGTACGCCCTCAACGGGGCACAGTCCACCTCAAGGCCTGATCATCCAGACGTGCCTTCCACCACCTAATTCCCTTTTCCCGCATCTCATTGGATCCATCCGGCCGGTAGCGAATTCGATCAATGGCTTCAGGCTTAAAAATCTCAAACAGGTTTTTTGCAGCATACCGACGAACCACAAGTTCGTCGTCCTCTAATGACTCTACAAGTTTCGTGTCTGCACCAGATTCCAGTTCACTGTTATCAAAACCGCATGCCATCTGAAAAAGCATGTCCCCTTTTTGTGATGGCACATGTTCAATGAATGCTTTCTTAAGTTTTATTGCAGAATTACGACCACGAGCGAGTGCCAATGGCACTGTGAGTTCTTCGACATCTAGCCATTGTATGGCTTCTAACTTATGGCCTGGAGTATCATCGGAAAGTAACATTACTAGCTCGTCATATCTTCCGAGCAGCGCATACGTTGCAACTGAAAGGATACGATTTTCGATACGATGACTGCGTGACATCTGTAATAATGCTTGATCAAAAGAACTTCCACGCTGCAAAACGTTTCTTAAGAACTCCGCGGCTCGATACGTATTCGGATTCACGACGAATGTGTCACTCAACCAGGGCACATCCGACTCAGGACTTGTTTTCGCTACGTCAGGGTTCTTACTGTCCCACACAAGAGCAGTGTTTGAAGGCAACATGCCCTCTTCTGCTATGCCATCTAAGAATACTGCAGGGGCGAGATCTGATACACCTGCTGTAGGAATTTGACGCCAACTCACGCCACCCACTGTTGAGATGATTTTGGATTTCATGAGAGATGGTACTTTTATTGGATCATCTCCAGGTTGGTGACTAAATTCAACACAGACCGCGATGGGATTCTTGAGTCCCGCCGTAACCACGCCATGTAAACGTCCTGCTGAAATCCCAAAGCGTTTCTCGGCCGAAAAAGACTGAATAATAGTTTTCCCAAGAATAACTGTTATTCGCCTTGTGCCATCGTCATCCAGTGTAAAACGAGCCTGAGTACCACCAAGAAGTCTAATGACCGTTCCATTGATATTGATCCTCGCAGTACTTCCTGGCGGCACCAGAACGTCCTCTTCTTCTGAAAGAATCTCACCCGGTGCAAAGTAAACCCACGATGGGCGGCCGCGGAGAAGAATACGATGCAGTAAAACGCCTTTGTTCTCAACCTCACCAACATTGGCATTTTTGGATGCTGACGGATTGATGGATTCCATCTTCCCATTTGGGACAACTATCTCCGTTGGCCTCGCCGCAATCGCAAGTGCATCGCCCTGAGGT
>JBDOMS010000125.1:0-3750 GCA_039831735.1 Pirellulales bacterium | reverse complement strand
TCGCGTGCGTGGCGACTCCGTCGAAATCTGGCCTCCGTATGATGAACTCGCTTGCCGCATCGAGTTCTGGGGAGACACCATCGAATCTTTAGCAATTACTCACCCGACCAGTGGTGAAGTTGCAGCACGTAAAGATGAAATGTACTTCTATCCGGCTCGACACTTCGTCATGCCAGAAGACCGCATCAAGGCAGCTGTCGGTGAAATACGTCGAGAACTTGAAGAACGTCTCGACGAACTCAAGAGCCAAGGGAAATTGCTCGAAGCTCAACGACTGGCTGCACGAACAAGATTTGATATCGAAATGCTCCTTGAAGCGGGTTTTTGCCCTGGCATAGAAAATTATTCCAGGCCTCTTTCAGGACGAGCTCCAGGCAGCACTCCAGAAACACTTTTCAATTATTTTCCAAAAGAATTTTTATTCTTTGTCGACGAATCTCACGTTACAGTACCTCAGGTTCGTGGCATGTATGCTGGAGATCGAAGCAGAAAACTTACACTTGTCGATCACGGCTTTCGGCTTCCATGTGCACTTGATAATCGTCCTCTCAAGTTTGAGGAGTGGGAAGAGAAACTCAACCAAACAATCTATGTTTCAGCGACACCTGGAAACTGGGAGTTGGAGCAAACCCGCGGTGAGGTCGTGCAACAAGTCATTCGTCCGACAGGATTACTTGATCCCGTAATTGATATTGTGCCGGCTCGCCAACAAGTCATACATCTTTCAGAGGAAATCGACAAAACTATCGCGACTGGTCAAAGGGTACTTGTCACCACACTCACCAAGAAACTTGCAGAAGATTTATCTGCTTACTTTCAAGAACGAAATGTACGTTGCAAGTGGCTGCACAGTGAACTTGATGCCTTTGAGCGAGTAGAACTTCTTCGTGACCTACGGGAGGGAAAATTTGATGTTCTGGTGGGCGTTAATCTCCTTCGTGAAGGACTTGACCTTCCTGAAGTCTCCCTTGTGGCTGTCCTTGATGCTGACAAAGAAGGCTTTCTAAGGAGTGAGACTTCGTTGATGCAGACAATTGGACGATCGGCACGCAATGTCAACGCACGTGTCATTCTCTATGCAGATTCAGTCACTGAATCAATGCGATTGGCTGTCAATGAAACACAACGGCGACGAACTCTTCAGGAGTCATACAATCAAAAGCATGGCATTACACCAGAAAGTGTAAAGAAGGAGATTCGTGCAGGGATTGAAGCCGAGGCAGTTTCCCGTGCAAAGGCCTTCGAAGCAGTGGGGCAGGGGGGTGAATCCCAACGTCGTCAGGCAGAACTCATTGAGCAACTAGAGGCTGATATGATGCAAGCAGCAGCAGAACTTGATTTTGAGTCTGCTGCCCGCATACGGGATGAAATCGCTCAACTCAGAGATGGAAAAGGTCGCAAGAGACATATCAAAAAAAAATATCGTTCTCGCGGAGGTCGAGGGGGTCGAATTCCACGTCCAAAGCAAACCTAAAAGCAATGTGCTAACTGCATAGAGCCTGTCACACACAATCCCAGAATAGCCTCAAGTCGAAACTGGGATTACTTTCTTAGGTGGCACCCAAACGTTTCATTTCAATACTAGTTCTTGAAGAAGTCTCACAAGGCGTTCAAACGTTGTTCTTCTCAACAGCCAAATATTAGGCGGCTTTTCCTATAGGCTCTGCAGATTTACTCAGTGATCGTCCCAAGCGACGTCCCTTCGTCCTCGATGCCTTGCCTGCTGAACCCTGAATCATTGCAGAACCAGATCTGGGCTCTGCAAGCCGTTCTCTCAGAGAAGCGGCAAGTGCTGGGCCGAGTTCCTCTCCCTGGTTTCTTGCCCCCACATCGTCAACTGCATCAGCCAATCCCAACACTACAGCCTGACGAACACCTTCACGAATCCATTCAAAAAAACCCATGTTCCCCTCAACAACGCAGGTCGCTGGCAAATTCTAGACTCCGAGAATTCTGTACCTTGATGATGTCTATCGACATATTTGACGAACAAAAACAGTTGGAAAAGACAAATGTCAATTTTGGACCTTTAGGTCAAGTGTTCAGCCTCGAAAGAACCCCTTGTGACTTTACAAGGGCTTTCTTCGGACACACATGAGACAGATATCATCACTACGAACCTGGCCAGCCGCATGGCGGTCTACGTCTGCCAACACTCCTCGACCAATATCCTCGGCAGTCTTCAAATCCTTATGCAGAATCTTTGTCAGCCTTTCTGTGCCGTAACAATTATGTTCGTGATCCATTGCTTCACTAATTCCGTCCGTGAATAAAATCAGTGTTTCTCCAGAACGTAGTTCTTCATGACAACTGGCGTAGCGAGCACCTCCATCAACCCCTAAGGGCAAACCTGCTTCCTCCGCACTCACTTCTCGCACATGACCTTCTGCATCTCGAATCAATGCTGGAAGATGTCCTGCATTTACCAACGTGACACGTCCGGATGAGGGCTCAAGAACTGCAACAATAAGAGTTGCAAATCGATCGTCCCATCCACTACGTAAAAAAGCCTCGTTAATGCGGGACACTGCAAAAGCAGGGTCTGATTCACTTGCAAGACAGTATCGAACATCTCCAGAAAGACTTGCCATCATCAAGGCTGCCGACACTCCTTTGCCGCAAACATCTGCCATAACCGTCGCGATAGCACCACCAGATAACGGAACGTAAGAAAAAAAATCTCCGCCAACACGCTGGGCCGATTCATAGAAATCGAAGACTTCGTACCCCTCAATCACTGGGGGCTTCGTAGGCAACAAACCCTGCTGAACTCGATGTGCAAGCTCAAGATCTCGTTTGAGTTGCTCTTGCCCAATCCGCTCATCGTGTGCGACAGCTTGCTCAATGACCTGGGCTGCATCTCCAGCAATGCCAGCAAGAACCTCAAGGTCTTCTTGCTCAAAGCGTTTCGTCGCATCCTGCGAATCGACATGCACAACGCCCAAGACATCTCCATCACTTCGCATCACAGGCACGCACATCACGGAACGAATCTGACAATCCACAATACTATTACTTGAGTCAAAACGACTATCACTTGAGGCGTCAACTGATAGCACTGCTCGTCTCGTCTTCACAACATTGTTGAGTAGGGACAAACTCAGTTGTAACGGCCCTTCCTGAGGATTCTCTTTGTGCCGACTTGCACGAAGCACGAGCCGCTCTGACTTAGGGGCCATCAACAGCACAAAACCGCGCTCAGCTTGAGAAAAAATTTCAAAGAGGCCATCCAACATTCTTGGAAGCACCTCATCTACAGACAACGAGCCAGCCATTGCACGTCGCAACCCAACGACTGCTCGCAAATGGGCTTCTGATTGTTCGGCAGCCTCCACATTGTCAGAAAGTCCCCGCATATCGACCTGTGACAATATATGTGAGTTATTAATATCCGATTCAACCACATCTGCTTGATCTGTTCTTGAACCTGTGCTCAAAACGGTTGCGCCTGTTTGCCCACTCTCCTGAAAGTGAATTCTTTGATCACAAATCACAAGTTCATCCCCATCTTGCAACCGAAGACGAGATGTAATTTTATTTCCATTGACAGTTGTTCCATTACGGCTTCGCAGGTCCTCAACGAAAAACTGTTCCTCTTCCTGCGTGACAGCAGCATGCTGGCGACTCACAGAAGAAATATCGAGGACAACATCACACGCGGGATGTCTACCAATAACGACGCGGGGACTCGAAAGAGCAATACGTTGACCTGAGCGATTACCAGAACGAAAAATGAGTTCAGCCACAGAA
>JBDOMS010000008.1:0-3752 GCA_039831735.1 Pirellulales bacterium | reverse complement strand
GTTCGAATAGTTCTTTGATGAGAAACTGGCCGCTCTCATCAAGAAATGTGTAATTGACAGCCGTTCCACCAAGATCGACTCCTGCAACGATCCGCATCGTCATAGGTTATTGTCCTTCCCAATACTTTTCAGAAGCTTAAGACACGTCATGTTGTAAGCAGTTCTGCAAACCCACGTTTTATACGACTGAGAATTGCACGGAGTCCTCTGGCACGAAGCATGCCAAGGACATCTGCAAGCCCCATTTTATCAAGGACATCCTCCGAGATCGCTGAGACATCGGTTAGTGGTTGTCCTGAAATTACCTCAGCCAAAATAGCAACAAAGCCCTTCACGGTTGGAGCCTCTTCAGCAACTTCAGCGATCAGTCTTGCGTTTCCATTTTCAGCCTCCATCCAAAGAAATACGGGTGTCTGGCATTCATGGACGCGGCCTATATTTTGTGTTTTTTGTTCAGCGTATTTTTCCGGAAGAGGTGGAAGATCATTGGCAAAGTCGACAAGAAGTTGTAGTTTCTCTCTGCTGTCAAGATCACTAAAATCTTCGACGATTGTGTCGAGTCGGTCTTTAACGCTGGTCATGAAAACGAGCCTAGTGGGGCGTTAGGCTGATGGGCCAGAGTGAGATGAGTAAGAAGCAGAGTCGGCTCCCTTGGGATCGGCTCCCTTTACAACAGGTACACGAACGCAGTTTCCCCATTCAAGCCATGAGCCATCGTAATTCTTTACATCATTGAATCCCATTAGGTACTTGAGAACAAACCACGTAAGGCTTGATCTTTCACCAATTCGGCAGTACGCAATGGTGGGAGATTCTTTCTTGAAATCGAGTCCAGAAAAGTAGAGAGAACCTAAATCATCAGCATTTTTGAAGGTGCCGTCTTCGTGACAGTTCATAGGCCATGGCACATTATGTGCTCCTGGAATATGACCACCGCGAACAGCACCCTCATTTGGATAATCTGGCATATGCATGCGCTCGCCCCGATATTCTTCTGGGCTCCGAACATCAAGCATCTGATTACCGGCCTGCTGATGAGCCAGCACCTCATCTCTTAAGGCACGGATCGAGGCATCTTGTTCTTTGGCAGAGTAAGAAGTCGAGGGGTATGTGGTTGTATCAGTTGACCATGATCGACCATCTTGCGCCCACTTCTTTCGTCCCCCGTCCATGATACGGCAGTCAGAATGGCCATACAGTTTAAAAACCCAAAAGGCATAACAGGCCCACCAATTATTTTTGTCTCCGTAAAAAACAACGGTTGTGTCATTGGAAATTCCGCGTTCAGTACAGAGTTTCTCAAATGCTGTTTTATCGATGTAATCACGACAAATGGGGTCCTGCAGGTCCGTTATCCAGTCAATTTCGACGGCTCCTGGCACGTGTCCTTGGACGTACAACGCGCGATCTTCATCTGATTCCACGATCCTGACGTGAGGATCGTGGAGATGTTCGGCTACCCACTCAGTGGAAACAAGAACTTCTGGATGAACATAGGACGCCATAAGGAGCCACTCCTGTATACTAAAATTGTTGTGAATTGAATCGTAGACCAAGCAGGCACGAGCTGCAACGAGGTGCCATTGTGTGCGACTTGGAAGGCGATCTTGGTCGGCATCGCGGTATTTGTTTTAACAGTGACTCGTCACTGTTGCCAATAAGGTTTTTTGACAGGGAGTGTAATTTCTGAGATGGGTCCTGCCTTTATTTATCAAATAATCGATCTCAATAAAAAGTTTGGTCAGCGTGAACTACTTAAGAATATCAACATTGCCTTTTATCCCGGAGCTAAGATCGGTCTCTTGGGACGAAATGGTGCCGGCAAAAGCACCCTCATGAAAATCATGGCTGGTATTGACTCGGAATTTGAAGGTGAAGCCAGACTGGCAGAGGGTTATAAAGCTGGATATCTCGAGCAGGAGCCTCAGCTTGATCCAACCAAGACCGTTTTTGAAAACGTGATGAATGGAGTTGAGCATTCTCGAAATGTGCTTCGGCGTTATGAAGAGATCAATGCCAAGTTTGCTGAACCGCTATCTGATGACGACATGGAAAAGTTGCTGGCGGAACAAGCACGGGTGCAAGATGAGATTGATGCAAAGAATCTTTGGGACCTCGATAGACAGGTGGAAATCGCGATGGATGCGATGAATCTTCCCCCAGCTGATTGGGGTGTAGAGAATCTTTCGGGAGGTGAACGTCGTCGTGTCGCGCTTTGTCGGCTCCTCCTTGAAAAGCCTGATCTTTTATTGCTTGATGAGCCAACGAATCATCTTGATGCTGAGAGTGTGCATTGGCTGGAGCGTCACCTTGCTGAATATATTGGAACAGTGGTTGCTGTGACGCATGACCGCTACTTCTTGGATAATGTTGCTAAGTGGATTCTCGAGGTCGATCATGGAAGAGGCATTCCTTTTGAAGGTAATTATTCATCTTGGTTGGAGCAAAAGAAATCACGCCTTCAACTTGAAGAGAAACAGGCATCTGCCCGTCAGAAAACGCTTGATAAGGAAATAGAATGGATCCGAATGTCTCCGAAGGCGAGACAGGCCAAAAGCAAAGCGCGAGTTGCAGCATATGAGAAACTCGCTGCAGAGCAAGCAGCGACTCGAGACCAGGATGTCGAGATTTTCATCCCGGCAAGTCGTCCTCTGGGCGAACAGGTTATCGACGTAGAAAATATTGCAAAAGCGTTCGGAGACAAATTACTTTTTGAGAATTTATCATTTCGATTGCCTCCTGGCGGTATCGTTGGGATTATCGGGCCGAATGGAGCAGGAAAGACGACTCTTTTTCGGATGCTTGTTGGGCTTGAAAAGCCTGATGCTGGTGAGGTGACCGTCGGCTCAACCGTCGACATTGGTTATGTCGATCAAAGTAGAGATGCGCTTGATTCTGAGAAAAGTGTTTTTGAAGAAATATCAGGAGGGCACGATACGATTGAACTCGGTAAGCGGACAGTGAATGCCCGTAGCTATGTCGCGAAGTTCAACTTCATGGGGCCTGACCAACAAAAGAAAGTCGGTAATCTGTCGGGAGGAGAGCGAAATCGGGTTCATCTTGCAAAGTTGTTGCGGGGCGGTGCGAACTTATTACTCCTTGATGAGCCAACCAATGATCTTGATGTTGATACGCTTCGATCACTTGAAGAGGGCATTACTCACTTTGCAGGATCAGTTGTGGTGATTACCCATGACCGGTGGTTTCTTGATCGACTTGCTACGCATATTATTGCCTTTGAAGGCGATGGTTACGTTCATGTTTGCGAAGGAAATTTTGAGGTGTATGAGAGAAGTCGAAAGGAACGGCTTGGTGAGAATGCTGATGAGCCACACCGTTTTCGATACAAAAAGCTGCAGCGGTAGTCTCGGGTGTATACGTTGAAGAAAAAGCATGAAAAGTTGTACGTTTGTTTGTAGGCATAAGGGGTCATCCAAGATTTTGTGCCAATGGGGAATGTGCCGTTAGAATCGTGCGAGTCTGACGATTTGATTTTAGTACGACACAGGATTCATCTGGATTCTCATTTCATGTTTTTATTCCATTCAATGGGTCCAGGCAATTCAAAGGCCACTTCCGTCATTGGAATCGCTACTCCATTCCATTACACCGCACACTGCGTGTGATACAACTCATGACGACGGACGTATTTAGAAGGCTTCATAAGGTATGCTCCCTACGAGACGGAGCGGGCTGTCACGAAAAGTGGCATGAAATTTCATGCCACTTTTCACGTATATTAATCCTATATC
>JBDOMS010000316.1:0-3752 GCA_039831735.1 Pirellulales bacterium | reverse complement strand
CCCTTCTTCATCACCAGTGCCCTCACATTCACCCGCTGCAGAAAACCGACCGCTCTCACGATTCTCGACAGCATCACAAACGGCACCGACACCATCACTAGGAAGCACTGCAAATCCAGTGTCCCCCAACCCAATGGAGTATGCTCCACGAAATACATGGCCTGCTGAAACTGCAGCCACAATGCCATCGGCCATGCCTCCTTCGCAATCGCTGAGAACGCAGAATCCAATTCAAGCACCACAACAGACCACAACAGCAGCCCGCCCAAGCATTGAGCCAAAACCAGCACAGTCTCCACCCAGCCCGTCTGGGATGGCTTCATGGCTAGGTGATTCAGTCTCAGCAACCACACCACCAACCACACCACCAACATTCCCTCCGTCACGTGTAGCTCAGGAACCACCAGTTCAATCCCCAGCAACAACAACGTACGGTGCGCTTCCTCCTCCAGCCACTGCACAGGCAAGCGAAACAGAAGAAGACGAGGAGAAAACCCCCAATGCCTTTCTGGCCGCACTCCAACGGCCATTCAGCCGCTTTTCATCAAAACCAAAGATTGAAAAAGCTGAGCCAACCATTCCGGCAGACGTGCCAACTGTAGGAACAGCAGATCCTTATGGGACCATGCCACTGGGCATGGAGGGGTACTGCCCAGTCACACTCGCTGAGAAGTCTGTGTGGGTTGAAGGTCGGGCACAATGGGGCGCACGTCATCGTGGAAGAACGTATCTCTTTGCAGGAGAAGCACAGCAACGTGTCTTTCTCGCTGATCCAGACCGCTATGCACCTGCCCTATCAGGAGATGACCCAGTCCTGGCGTTTGACAATGGAAAATCAGTACCTGGCCAGCGACGATATGGTGTTACCTACCAGTCACGAACCTATCTTTTCTCGTCACCTGAGACGAGAACACTCTTTTCTTCCAACCCTCAGCGATACACGACCAAGGTGACTCTCGCTGAAAACCCACCATCAAAGTCAGACACGCTGTTGAGATAACAGTTGGTGGTTAGGCCTTGTCATCAACCCGTGCCCAGCCTTTAGAGCGGTCAACGGCATCGTTCCAACGTGCACGAAGCCGTCTGCGTTCTCCGTCATTGATGTTTGGCTCAAATTGCTGGTCAATACGACGGGCCTCGTCAACGGCGTTATGATCGGCATAAAAGCCAGTGGATAACCCTGCAAGTAGCGCTGCTCCAAGCGCTGTTGTCTCAAGAACGGCTGGTCGTTCCACTGTGATCCCAAGAATATCAGCCTGAAATTGAAGAAGCAGATCATTTGCACTGGCGCCACCATCGACCCGCAGAGATGTTAAGGCCATGCCAGAATCTTTTTTCATGCATGCAACCACATCCGCAACTGAAAGTGCGATGGCTTCAAGTGCTGCCCGAGCAACATGTGCTTTGGTTGTTGCACGGGACAATCCAATAATCAGTCCCCGGGCAAACGGGTCCCAGTGGGGAGTACCCAGACCAGTCAACGCAGGCACAACCATCACGCCTCCTGTGTCTGCCGCACCATGAGCTAAGGATTCTATGTCTGATGATTTTTCTATGATCCCCAAACCATCTCGTAGCCACCCCACCAAAGCTCCAGCTACAAATACGGCTCCCTCAAGACAATACGTTGGAGGGCGATCTGCAAAACCACACCCCGGAGTGGAGAGGAGGCCGGATACACTTTCAACAACCTGTTCACCTGTGGAAAAGATCATAAACGCCCCGGTGCCGTAGGTGTTCTTCGCTTGACCAGAATCAATACATCCTTGTCCGTATGAAGCCGCTAACTGATCTCCAGCGCATCCAGCAATGTGAATAGGGCCACCGAATAATGCAGAATCAGTGACACCAAAGTCTCCACTTGATGCTCGGACTTCAGGCAGCATGTTTGTTGGGATATCAAACAACTGACACAGTTCGTCGCTCCAGGCCATACGATGAATATCAAAGAGAAGGGTACGGCTTGCGTTTGTCACATCCGTAGCATGCACTCGTCCCCCGGTTAGTCGCCAGATGAGAAAAGAATCAACCGTTCCAAATATGACATCTCCGTCTTCACAACGTTGACGAAGGCCGGGAACCGTTTCCATCAGATGCACAATCTTTGTGGCAGAAAAATATGGATCAAGCACGAGGCCAGTACGACGACGGATCTCCGGCTCAACACCCTTGGCCTTCAGTCGCTCACATATGGGTGCTGACACACGACTCTGCCACACAAGTGCAGGAGCAACAGCCTGACCTGTTGATCGATCCCAAAGAATTGTGGTTTCACGCTGATTAGTGATGCCAATGCATGCAACATCCTGAAACGTCTGGCCAGCCTTTGCTAACACCTCACGAGCACATTCCAACTGGCTTTTCCATATATCTTCCGGATCATGTTCAACAATAGAGCAGTCGAGTGTCTGCCCATCGACTCCTGTTTGTTCATGTGCTCGCACATGTTGAGGAAACTCCCGCTGAGCCACCTGCACTAATCGACCATCACCATCAAATAGAATGGCACGACTGGATGTTGTGCCTTGATCGAATGCCATGACGTATTTGGCTGATGATTTTTGAGATGCCATACCACATACTTTCTCAATAGAATGGTGTTAGGTATTTGAGAGTAGAATAGTTTGGTATCCTACTTGTTATAAACCCTAGAAGGAGAGATTCCCTTTCAAAGACGGACCATTCTACTCTCTTCAGGAACGATACTGAAACTCTTGCTCATGCTCTATCGCCGTCGTCTGCAACACATTTCGACGTCTCTTTTTCTCACGTGCTGGACAGCGTGCAACGCTGTCTTGGCGGCGGGTGCTTCACCAGTCCATGCTACATGGGTAGCCACTCCCGTTTGCGATGTCAGCCAACAGATTGGTCGTCTTGCAAAAATTCCGGTCATTCTTGATCGACGCATCAATCCAACGACACCTATCTCCATCGAAGCATCTGGTGAATCCTCCGATGTTATTCTGGCCCAGGTTGCAAAGATGTGTAATGCACAGATCGTCTACCTCCGATCCTCTATCCGGATCACGCCGCCACAGTCAGCAGGGCGTTGCGTGGCAGCAGAAACCCTCCGCAACAAAGAACTCAATCGACTTGCATCGAAACAAAAGCAACGCCTCCTACACACTGAAGCATGGTCATGGCCTTCAGGCAGTCAGCCACGCAATCTCCTTGAGGCACTCGTGCAAAAAAATAGGCTCACCATTCCAAATATGAACATGGTTCCTCATGACCATTTTCCTGCTGCAGACATACCTCCCATACCACTCGCAGACAGGCTTGATTTGTTACTTGCTCACTTTGATCTTCGAGTTGCATGGGCACCGAATGCTTCGAGTGAACACCCATCTGGCATGATTGTCGCACTTCCGAAGGCACCGGAAACGGCAATGGCAAAACCGTCTCGAAGTACATCACGACCACAACAACCTCAGGGGCGAAAGGTATTTACGCTCCGTCTCGAAGCCCCTTTGGAGCCATCGCTCGTTGCATTGACAAAACAACTTGGTCTCACATTAGAACTTGATCGTGCAACACTGACTGCTCGGGGCATATCACCGCAAGAAATTGCTCGAGCTGATGTGACACAGGTCTCCCGAGAAAAGCTCCTTGATGCGATTCTGAAGCCACTAGGCATTTCGTGGCAGATACGTGATACAACGCTTCGTGTATGGGCTGAAGTTCCAAAGAATCCCTAGCCGACCAAAACAACCTACGCAGAAGGTCCCGTGAGCAGACCGCCGAGGCGCTCT
>JBDOMS010000179.1:0-3770 GCA_039831735.1 Pirellulales bacterium | reverse complement strand
GGAAGCAGCTGACCCTGGTTCGGTAGTAGGGTTTGTTGTGTGCATCTGTGGCAGTTGTGGGGTCGAATATCAGTGCCCCTACCAGCAAGAGTCTCATGGCCGTTATGAATGTCCTGACTGTGGAACCATCAATGATGCAGTCTGAATCTGATACCGTAGGAAGCAATCGGATGTGTTGCACATGGGTTCAGAACAATAAATCTGAAATACGTGACACGATGTTAAAAATTGCCCTCGTGATCAGCCTGACAGGATTGCTTATGCAGTGTGGCCGATATGGTGACGCCACAGAAACGCAGGTTCCCAATATTGTCATGATCGTATCTGATGATCAGGGCTACAACGATTTAGGAATTCTTGGAAATGGCATTATCACTCCATCGCTGGATCGATTAGCACGAGAGGGGACGCGACTGACACAGTTTTATGTCGCATGGCCTGCCTGCACGCCATCACGAGCAGCGTTTCTTACCGGGCGATATCCTCAACGGAATGGTATCTACGACATGATTCGGAATGAAGCGCCAGATTATGGGCATAAGTATTCAGAAGCGGAATATGCTGTTTCGTTTGAGCGGATTGGCGGGATGGATGAACGAGAGATCATTTTGCCAGCCATACTCAGCAGGGTAGGTTACACAAGTGGCATATTCGGAAAGTGGGACCTTGGTTCACTTCAGCGGTACCTGCCGACGGCACGTGGGTTTGATGACTTCTATGGCTTTGTCAATACAGGAATCGATTATTTCACCCATGAACGATACGGTGTTCCAAGTATGTACCGGAATCAGCAGCCGACCGTAGAAGATCGAGGCGTGTACTGTACGGAGTTGTTTGGACGGGAGGCAAAGCGTTTTCTTCACGCGCATGCTGGCAGAGCTCCCTTTTTTCTTTACCTGCCATTCAATGCTCCCCATGGTTCTTCCTCACTTGATCCATCGATTCGTTCGACGGTGCAAGCACCACAGGAATTCAAAGAGCTCTACCCGCCGGTCGACGAAGAGTATCGAACGGTTGAGAAGTATCGTTACGGTGGTCAAGCAAGGGTTGTGACCAAGGAGGCTCGACAGCGAGACTTCCGTGCTGCTGTGACGTGCATGGATGCGGTCATCGGTGAGGTGCTAGCCATCCTTGAGCAAGCAAACGTTTTGGATAACACCATTATTCTTTTTTTCTCAGATAATGGTGGAGCTAGTGGCGCGGACAACAGTCCCCTACGGGGAAAGAAAGGGCAGATGTGGGAGGGTGGCATTCGGGTGCCATGTCTCATTCGTTGGCCAAACGGCGACATACCGTCTGGGGTGACCTGTGATGCATTTCTGACAAGTCTTGAGCTCCTCCCAAGCCTTTTGCACGTGTCGGGTGTTCCAGAGTCAGGCAATGAGGGTCGTGATGGGTACGATTGGTGGTCCACGTTGCGAGGAGAAACAGAAACTCCGCGCAAAGAGATGTTTTGGAAGCGAAAAGATTTGTGTGGTGCTCGCGTTGGACATTGGAAGTGGGTTTCCATGCCGGGTTCGGGAAACGGATTGTTTGATCTCACTGTGGATATTCATGAGGATCATGACCTGTCAGCCGAACGGCCGGATATTCTGGAAATGGTGCAGGGCCGGTTTCAGAAATGGATGCAAGACATGAACAATGCCGAACCACGGGGTCCGTTTCGTGATTTTTAGTGAGGAAGATACTACTGAAATTGATTCGCATATCGCTGCCCTTAATCTGCCAGAAGAGAGACTGGGAGTATCGGTAAGGAGTACTTGACATGCCATACATTGGTCGACGTGATGTACTGACCACATCACTTGTTCTTGCATTGACAGCGTCCAAATCACAGGCGAATACAACGGATGAGCGTCAGTACGACGTGGAAAAAGACTACCGCATTCGTCATAACGGAATTCGTCACTCAGTGATGGGGTGGTGTTTCAAACCAATGGATGTCATGAGGCTTGCACAGCATGCAAAGGAAATCGGTCTTCAAGGTATTGAGGGGGTTTCTCGAGAACATTACCCAGCGATCAAAAAACTTGGACTCGATATTTCGCTTGTTGGGAGCCATGGGTTTTCCCGCGGCCCATGTAACCCGGAGTATCAAGAAGAGGTTGAGTCAAAACTGCTTGAGGCAATCGATGTAGCTGCATCCGTGGGATGTAAAAAAGTGATTACGTTTACCGGCATGCGATTTGATGGAATCGACCGGGAACGCGCAGCGGCCGACTGTGTGCGTACGTGGAAATCCGTTCTCGGTGAAGCGGAAAAAAAAGATGTCACACTCGTACTTGAGCATTTGAATTCTCGGGATGCAACGCATCCGATGAAAGGTCATCCTGGGTATTTTGGTGACGATGTTGATTTCTGTGCAGAGCTCATTCATCGCGTGGGTTCATCACACTTCAAACTACTGTTTGATATCTATCATGTCTCGATTATGAATGGCGATATTATTCGAAGGCTCCAGCAGTATCAGGATATCATCGGGCATCTTCATACGGCTGGAAATCCGGGTCGAGGAGAACTCGATACAACACAGGAAATCAATTACCCCGCCGTGATTGAGGCTGTTCACGACATTGGATATGAGGACTTTGTCGCACACGAATTTATTCCAACGTGGCCTGATCCGATTCTGGCCCTTCGGCATGCTGCCAAAACCTGCGATGTCTGAGGAGCAAACACGATGAGCTAGGGCGGCGGTTCACACATGTATGCATGCTCTATGCAACAGACATAGCTGCGGGTGATGTTGCAGAGCCCTCATGCGTGTCCATGATTACCAGTATGAAGATGCGAGGTCGGAGCGTTAGAGTGCCAAAGATGAAGCCACGCTTATCGTGCAGAACTTTGATGTGGGGCGTTACCTTGTGTCGGCGAGTGGTATTATAAACTGATTGGGAGCGAAATTGGCCCTTGTTGGGTATCGAGCATGACACCAGATCAGTATTTCCTCGCTATTACTGCGATTCAAAACAGACTGCACGCGTACATCCTATCGCTGTTGGCTAATCCATCGGCAGCTCAGGATGTCTTGCAGGAGACGAATCTCGTTTTGATTCGTAAGGCCGATGACTTTCAAACCAACGCAAGCTTCGAGTCTTGGGCTTATAGTACGGCTCGATTTCAGGTGCTGGCTCATCTGCGCGATCGAAAACGCGATCGTCTGGTCTTACACGAGGCGTTTGCTGAGAAGCTTGCTCCGATGGCAGAAGTGATGGCTGAGGACACCGAACGGCGCATGCAATTGCTAAGTGGATGCGTGGAGCGTCTGTCGGACGACCACAAGACACTGCTACACAAGCGATACGGCAAAGAGGCATCGATTGCGACCCTGGCTGAGGAACGTGGGAAGACGGCTTCGGCAATCAAGCAGGTGCTGTATCGAATTCGTAACCTGCTGGCTGCCTGTGTCGAGGAGCGTTTTCAGGAGGGATCGGCTGGATGAGCAACGACCACCGATCATTAGAGAATCGCATTCAGGAAATGCTTGACGGCGTACTGGATGATGATCAGCATGAGGAGTTAATTCAACGCGTGGAATCGGACGCCGTGGCTCGAAGGCTGTACCTCAACCAGATCGCGACACACACTGCGTTGCAGGCAGTGCTAGCAGACTGTCTTCCACGGAGCGGAGGCGTGCATACACAAGATGGCAACACGCAATCGGCTGTCGTTTTAAAGTCTAGGTCCTCAGTGATTGCCGTCATTGGCTCACTTGTCGTGATAATCCTTCTGCTCCTTGGTAGCATCTCCTCATTCGGGCCGCGAGAACC
>JBDOMS010000174.1:0-16985 GCA_039831735.1 Pirellulales bacterium | reverse complement strand
CGAATGGTCGTGATTCTGTACTGCCCCCGATGCCAGCCACACTGACGCTCCCAATAGTAGGTAAGCCGAAGATCACTAAAGATGAGTGATCTTTTATTCACACGGCACGACGAGTGGCGATACAGAGGACGTGCAGCATCCAACCTTTGCCTACGCCCGTCAAGATATCACCCACAGCATTGCATGTGATGAAATACAAAACACGATACAACACAAAAGTGTTCGGGACACAAGACCTCAACACTATAAAATGATCTCTTGAAGGGCTGATGTCTGAATAGTCTCTTCATGAAATGTATTTTAGTCGCGAGAGAGCAGGGGAGAATGCGTCTGAATCGCTCCATATGATTGGTTCCACCACCATCTACTGTGATTGTGAAATGGTTTGCAATGTTTGCCTCAAAAAAACACTATGATCTTTTCTGGGTCATATGATGGCGACTAGGTATCCGACTCGTATCAGTTGGGTGAAAGACTGCCTGCTCATTTGGTGCCAAGGCTGGTTGTACAGATATGGTCGAGAACACACTCAAGACGATCATGAGGTGTCTATTGGAACTTGGAATGCGAAGCAAAACTGTAAAAAAAGGGCAGCGCCATTTGACGCTGCCCTTTTTGTTGTTCACGCAAATGCGAATACAAAGACCTAGCTTTGCACCATAGCTTTGAGATTCTTCAAGGCTCTCACGCGAACCTTGACACTTGCTGGCTTGGCTGGACGGTCCTGTAATTCACCAGTAAAAGGATTCTTTACGTTTTTCTGGGCTGGACGAGCCGGAACAGTCCGGCGTTCAATTTTTACCAGTCCAGGAATTGAGAACACGCCAATACCAGACTTCTTCAAAGCATTGTTGATTTCATCTGTAAGGGCCTCAATGACTGCCACTACTTCTTTTTTCTGAAGACCGGTGGATTCAGAGATGCTCCGCATGATCTCCGTCTTCGTCATTGGCTTGCTACCCGTCTTTTTCGCCATTTCCAACTCCTCCGCGATTCAAAATAATTGTGTGCGGTAGAACCCCCACCGCGATCATTTGCCGAGCACATTATGCCTCGGGCGAGGTCGATTAGAAGTTCTAGAAAACAAATTGCAAGCCGAAAACTTGCTAAAACTCGTAAAAAAATCGGTTTTCTGACATAAATCTGCTTTGAAAGCTGATCATAATGGTTGTTTTACTCGGCAAAAACGGTGTTTTCTGCGAAAATAGGAGGTCAGTGTTAGAATTTGGCTGTTCACGAGTCGGAAGGAGTGTGTCTGGGCGAATAGAGGACTTGGAATGGCCCTCGTTGGTTACTGTTTAGCTTGTTGAACTCACTTGTCGTCCTCTGCCAGATCAATTATGTCAATCATATTCTGTTTATCGCTTCGAAGGGTGCGTCATAACTATGGTCCGTTCCAACGCGGACTAATGTTTTGCTTCATTGTGATCAGTTCAATAGGCGACCAAGGCAGATTTTTTGGTGATTCATCGTGTTTGTCTGCCCAGAATGTGAATGAGACGAATGACAACGGTTCCTTCGATATTGCAGAAGGTGCGTATCTTCCAAGTGATCGTCTTGCTGAGCGTCGGCTTGATCTGGCGAGAAAGTTGATTGTTGAGAAGCGATGGAGTGATGTTGTCACCTTGCTGGATGAAATTCTTTCCAGTGATAGTGATTCGTTTTTCCGTTCTGATGGTGAGACGTCAACTTGGCGAAGTGTGAAATCAGAAGCATGTGCCTTAGTCAGGAATCTTCCGGGAGCTGGTCGCGATGCCTACCAGTTACAGTTCCAGTCCAAGGCAGAACGCCAACTGAATGAATTCCTTGCAAAAAGTGACGAGCGTGGTGTTGCCATGGTGGCTCGTCGTTGGCTGAGTACTCCCGCCGGAGAGCATGCGACGCTGCTTTCTGCAATGCATGCTCTTGATCACGGAAAGCCTCTTGCCGCTGCTGCGTGGCTTGACCGTTTGGCCACTGTTGCGAAAGACAAATATGAACCCACGTTATCCGTTATGCGTGCAGTGGCATGGCAGCATGCAGGTCATGCAAAGGAAGCAGCCGACATCCTTGATCGTGTTCGGACGTCAAAAAAAACAACATTACGTCTCGGAGGACGTGATGCCTCGGTCTCTTTTCCTGGAGGACGGGGTGAACAATGGCTCTCCACGATGGTGGGAGACCCGCCTGAAAAAGTGATTCGTTCTTCGAAAGAATGGCTTGTGTATCGTGGAGGCCCTTCACGAAATGTGATTGTGAAGGCATCACGGCCGCTTTTAGTTCCAAGATACCGTGTTCCTCTGACTCGTCATCCTGAAGAGTCAAAGTGGCTAGATGAGAAAAGGCAGAAAGCACTCGACTCTGGCCAGCTTTTATTGCCAGCATCAACGCCTTTAGCTGTTGATGGGACAATTCTCTTGCACACTCCCATGGGGCTGTTATCCGTTGATTTTGAGACCGGGAAAAGACTTTGGTTGCAGTCAGGGGGAGCTGCCGCACCGGTGAGTGAAAACCTTGGTGACGGTGATGATCCATCCTCTGTTGCAGCCGCTCGGGGTCGAATGCTTGGCCCTGTGTTTGAGGATGCAACCAGCGGTACGCTTGCGAGTGATGGTCGTCTTGTATTTGCGGTTGAAAGCCACCCCGATGCGTTGATGGGGTATGATTTCATGGAATTACGGCAGCGAAATATCTTCAATGGAGGTATTTCACAGAGGGGATGGAGTGGGGGAAATTCACTCGTTGCATACGACGTTCGCGATCGAGGCAGTCGTCGCTGGCGTCTGCCAGCACCAGCGTCTGATCGGCCGACGAATCTCTTGCCGTGGTTTCTGGGGGCGCCGTTACCAGTAAGTGACAGGTTGTTTATTCTTGTTGAAGAGATGGGTGAAGTGAGACTGGATGTGCTCAACTCATTCACGGGCGACGTGCTGTGGTCACAGCCTCTTGTTGAACTTGAGGAGAATCTTCGGGTTGATCACTATGAGAATCACGCTCGTCGGGTTTCAGGGCTTTCGCCAGCCCTTGCAGAAGGTGTGCTGGTGTGCCCGACGGGTGCCGGAACAGTTGTGGCCGTTGACTTGGCAACCCGAACGCTTCTTTGGGCGTTCAATTACAGAGTGACTGGAAGTGAGGATATGGTTGTCACTCGCAACGGTATTCGGGTTCCTCGCGTTGGTCGGATCATTAATAACATCAATGGACGTATGGTTGTCAGTGCGGGGTCATCGCGAGAGAAAAGTTTGAGAAGATGGTTAGATAATTCTCCTGTGCTGGCCAATGGCTGTGCATTTCTTGCCCCAGGTGAATCAGATCAATTGCACTGCATTGATCTTCGGACAGGTTCGGTGCGATGGCAGCGTCCGCGCGAGAATGGCCTCTACGTAGCAGGGGTCGTTGGTAAGAGCTTGTTCGTGGTGGGTTCTCAGGGCGTCGAGGCATTGAATGCTGAAAGTGGTGAGAGAGAGTGGTTTGCGAAACTTGTGGAGGATGGCAGTGTCATTAGTGGGCGTGGACTTGTTGTTGCCGACAAGATGTTCATTCCATTGGATACCCCTGAAGTTGTTGAGCTCGATCTCAATACGGGGGCAATTCTTGGTCGATCACAAGGGAGAGGGGGGGCTGTTCCTGGAAATCTTGTGGCCTATCGTGGAGAAGTTATCTCGCAGAGCATTGATTCACTTGATGTGTTTCATCAGACCGTTCCCCTTGAATCCAAGATAGAAACGGCAATTGACGACGCTTCTTCAGAAGAGGAAAAAGCTTGGGCGTTGCTTTGGAGAGGACAGCTGCGTCTTGACCGTGGGGCAGTTGATGAAGGACTTTCTGATATGCGAACTGCCGCATCGTTGCTTCCTGGTCGGTTTCCACCTGACATGATGCCGGCAGCATTGATTCATTCGATTGAGCAATCGCCCTCTACGTCTAAATCTATATGGAAAGAATTTGTTGATCTTCGCCCTCCGTATCCTATTCTCAAGCAGGGGTTGCGGTTGGTTGTAGATAGTTTGATTCAAACCAAAGAACTGCCTGATGCCTGGCAGGCTTGCCGCCGTTTGTACGAGGAGGAGACGTCGCAGACGACTGAAGTTAGTTTGCAATTAATGGTTTCAGATGTGCGTGATCCAGATCTTTCGATCAAGGAAGAGCGTTGGTTGCGGTCTCGGTTGGACCGTATTTATGAGCAGGGAAGTGCTCGGCTTCAAAAAGAGATCGACGACTTTTCGAAAAAAACACTTGCATCAATTCAGTCCGAATCTGTTTCATTGGTCCGTCTCCAAAAGCAATTGGATTTTTTCATTCGAGTTTTTGGCCACCACTCTGCGGCAAGACAGGCACGGGAAGATCGTCTCCAGGCGATCGATTTAGAACTGCAGCGAGTTGATCCGCTGAAGCAACTTTTTGTGGCAGATAAGGATTTTGCAATGCTTGAAGTTATTGGGCGAGGCTCGCTCAATGATCGTGAGCATGCTAAAGAAGACTTCATAAAACTACGTCGAAGCCTCGACTCGGTTTCTGGTGTTCAGGCCGAATCATTGTGGCCACAGGGGCAAGTCTTAGTAAATCGTGGTGGTGCCGTTGGTACAAGACAAGAGAAAGTGTCGACGTCCGTGGCGCGGTCTTCGTCTTTTCGTATTTCGGCTGGCCGGGATGCTTTGTTGTCCGGGCTGCAAGTTCTTTTTGATGTACAACGTCGCAGTTTTATTTTTCGTGATCGTTTTGGGAGGTCGTTGGGGGAGCCTGTCGTGATGCCAAAGCAGAACCATGGGCTTAATTGGGGTATTACGAGCCTCGATCTTCGTGCGTCGGATGTCACAATCATTGGGCGGGTTGCGTTTATCCAGTCAGGTGGTTTCATTGCGGCATATGAATTATCGCCCCCGACGTTATTAGGACGGGGGGCAGTGCATCGGCACCTGTGGACGCATGAGGCTCCGGTGTTTCCTGTTACCATGCGACGAGGGATGAATCAGGTATTTCCTCGTGATATGAGCGTTCCTCTTGGGATGGCTATTCCCGAACCAAATCTTGAGGGATTTGACTCACCACGATATGCGGCGGCTACAGTGACAGGGGTGCCGCTTCTTGTTGGCCGTACGTTGCAACTGTTTGATCCTCTCACAGGAGGAATCATATGGGAACGCCGTCGGCTCTCAGGTGTTTCCTCGATGTTTGGCGATGACGAGTATCTCTGTTTGTGCCCATCAAGTGGCAAGCAGGCAACTGTTGTATCGATGGCGACAGGTCACATTGTGACTCAGTGTGATTTGCCTGATCGCGAATGGCGGCTTTTTTCAGCAGGTCGTTATGTCTTCGCGGTGGTTGCTGGAAAAATGGTTTTCGCAGGCGCCGGAAAAAGAAAAACGGAAGAGATTCATCTTGTCGTGATCGACCCGGTCACACAGCAGCAAAAAAAGCTCGGAACATTCTCGGGTGACTCTCGAGCAACAAAAACAGATGAACATCTTTTTGTCCTTGAGCCTTCTGGCGTTCTTACCGTGATAGACCTTGATCGTCGAGAGGTTGCTTTTTCCACCAACCTTCCAGATATGCCAGCGCGTCTCGAGCGTCTTGTTGTATTGCCATGGCAAAACAACTTTATTGTGATTGCAGGTCGGCAAAAGACGGCAAATGAGCTTCGTCTGCTCGAGCGAGTAGGCACGATTCGTGCTTTGTCACAGGAAAATCCAATTAACAATCAGCCATTAACCGGTTCGATTTGGTCAATTGATGGAAGAGATGGCAGTATGCAGTGGCCTGCTCCAGCAACGATTCTGCATCACTGCGTATGTCTTGGGGCTTGGGATGTGCCAGTTCTTCTGTTTGCAAGGCAAATTGAAGTGGCGGCGAAGCGATCCAATGAACGTCCGAGGCTGAGTTTACTGTGTATCGATAAGCGGACTGGTGGTCTGTTATTTGCAGATGACAAGATTCTTTCTCAGTCGAACAAACTTACGGGGTGCAGGCTTGTTGGCGACCCAATTAATCATTCTGTTTCAGTTGTGCCCACCGGATCCGGTAATGTTCCGTCTCCTGTTTCGCTACTGTTTCGGGAAGGAGAAGCCCGTCCCCAGCTTCCCTATCAGGCCGCTGACCATCCAATTATTGTTGGCGATATGGCCACAGAGTTAGACTACTGGTGGAAGCGATTTCTTGCGATGCCAATCCCTTTTTAACTATTTTGCTGTGTTTTTTTATCCTGTATGACTCCCGCCTTTATTGATTGTTTCTGCATGTCACTTCGAGTTTGTCAGATTTCATTGCTTGGGGTCACAGTATGGTTATCGGCCAACGGTGTGTTGTCTGCAGCTTCCGACGTAAAGGTTGAGGAGGCAGTGCAGCGCGGCTTGAATTGGCTGACGGGTCGGCAATCAAGGCGTGGCAGTTGGACTGCTAATGATCAGCGGTATCCCACAGCTATGACGGCGCTTGCAGGTACGGCTCTTCTTATGGAAGGTTCGACAACAACGCAGGGCAGGTATGCAGACGCAATTCAGCAAGCTGTTGATTACCTCACGAGTCGATCTCGTAGTAACGGTCTGATAGGTGATCCAAAGACAGATGATCGATATACCTACGGGCATGGCTTTGCAATGCTTTTCCTTTCTCAGGTTCTTGGTGAAGAAGAAGATGAAAGACGACGTGAGGAACTTGTGAAAGTGCTCGGTAGGGCTGTCGAATTCTCTGGGCGTGCTCAGACGAAAGATGGAGGGTGGGGGTATGTCAGTGCGAAAGATGGAAATAATTTTGATGAAGGTTCAACAACAATTACACAAGTGCAGGGGTTGAGGGGCTGTCGTAATGCCGGGATTCCAGTGCCTCGGGAAATTATTGGAAAGGCGATTTCGTATATACATCGTTGCACAATGCCAGATGGTGGGGTGCAGTACAGTTCCAAGGGAGGGGGAGGGCGGCCAGCAATTTCTGCAGCAGCAATAGCCTGCCTGTTTAATGCAGGAGAATACGATGACACGCATGTTCCAAGGATGCTCAAGTATGCTGAAAAGCACCTTGGAAACATTAGTAACAATGGCTTTGGTCATTGGCACTATGCGCATTTTTACTATGCGCAGGTTATGTATCGTGAAGGTGGCCAAAAGTGGATGGCCTACAGAAGTCAGATAGAAAAGAGACTTATTTCTGAGGCTCAGAAGGAAAACGGCGGTCTTTTTTGGCCGCAGGGATACATTGGCCATGTGTATACAACAGCTACGAACCTTACAATTCTTCAGTTAGAAAAGGGTTCATTGCCAATCTATCAGAGGTAACTGAACGAACGTTTGAGAAGTGTTTTTTCTTTGATTCCTTAAAACTTAAGTTGTTTTTTTCATTTGGAGACCTTTATGTCTGGTGACTCTCTTGATTCTGCAACCGTAGACCGTCTCCATGAGGCCCACGATCGTATCCTCGAGCAACTCTCTCGTGTCATTGTCGGTCAGCGACAAGTTGTTGAAGAATTGTTGATATGCCTGTTTAGCCGTGGGCATTGTCTGCTTGAGGGTGTCCCCGGGCTCGCAAAGACTCTGTTGGTGAGTACGTTAGCTAAAAGTCTTGATTTATCATTCAATCGCATTCAGTTTACGCCTGATTTGATGCCAGCAGATATTGTGGGAACGGATGTTTTGGAAGAAGACCGTGCGACAGGCTCGCGTCAATTTCGTTTTCTTGAGGGGCCACTTTTTGCAAACGTTGTCTTGGCAGATGAAATCAATCGAACACCCCCCAAGACACAAGCTGCTCTGTTGGAGGCAATGCAGGAGCGTCAAGTAAGTGTTGGAAGTGAACGGCATCAACTCGTCGATCCCTTTTTTGTTCTTGCTACTCAAAACCCCATTGAGCAGGAGGGCACCTATCCTCTGCCTGAAGCACAGCAGGATCGTTTCATGTTTAAGGTATTTGTTCAGTATCCTTCATTCGATGAGGAGTTTGAAATTGCTCGGCGTACGACAGGAGGCCCATTGGATGAGCCAAATACTGTGCTCGCTGCGCATGATATCCTCGCGTTGCAGTCAGCTGTCCGAAAAGTTCCAATTAGCGATCATCTGGTTCGCTACTCGCTTGCGATCGTGCGGCAAACAAGGCGTGGTGAAGAAGGGGTTCCAGAGTTTGTATCAGATCAATTGGCTTGGGGTGCGGGTCCACGTGCAGTGCAGTTTTTGATTGTTGGTGCGAAGACTCGAGCGGTCCTGCAGGGTCGTAGCCATGTGACCCTCAACGACATTCAGGCCTTGGCTGCCCCTGTGCTGCGTCATCGTATCGTTGTTGGATTTGCCGCAGAGAGTGAAGGCGTTACCCCCGACGGGATCATTGAAAAAATCATTGAACATACTCCGGCCAGAGAGGACGAGTTATCACGTGACGCCCGATTCCAAACAATATTTGCATCCTGATGCGATTGCACGAATTGCCCGACTGGAACTCCGAGCTCGAGCTGTTGTTGAGGGTGTTCTCGCGGGACTTCATAAAAGTCCATACAAGGGGCAATCGGTCGAGTTTTTGCAGCACCGTGAGTATGTGAGAGGTGATGATCTTCGTAGAGTCGATTGGAAGGTGTGGGGACGGCAGGACCGGCTTTATGTGAAGGAATTTGAGGAAGAAACAAATCTCAGGCTTACGTTGCTTGTCGATGGTTCCTCAAGCATGGATTATGGCTCCGGACCATTGTCCAAGTATCAGTATGCTTCGACGCTAGCTGCATCACTTGCCTGGCTTGGATTGTCGCATGGTGATGCCGCAGGTTGTACTGTGTTTGACGACGGTATTCGCACAAGTATTCCAGCAAGAATGAAAAGATCTCATTTGTCGGGTATTCTTGAGGTTCTGGAGGCTCACCGCTCTGGTAGTCGTTCGCAAACGGCATTCCTGAAAGTCTTACGGAGTCTCTCTGAATCCTTGCCTCGACGTGGTTTGGTGATCATTGTTTCGGATCTTCTTGGTGACCAAGATGGGATTTTCAAAGGTATGCAGATGTTGAGGCGTCGCGGACATGATCTCGTGATGCTGCACATTATGGATGACGATGAAATTGATTTTCCTTTTGATGGCCCAACACGTTTTGAAGGTTTGGAGTTGCCAGATCATATTGCGTGTAACCCTCGAGCACTTCGTGCTGGTTATTTGGCTGAAGTCAATAAGTTCCTTGCGAGCGCTCGAAAACAAGCCGCTGCTGCCCGATGTGATTACTCGCTTATACGGACAAGCGAGCCACTTGATGCAGCATTAGTTCAATTTTTATCCCGACGGGCAAGTATGGCCGTTTAGCGCAGGTTTTATTTTTGTATGCCATTATTTGATTTCCAGTCATTGTTGTGGTGGGGGCTTCCGCTCGTAAGTGCGCCTTTCCTGATTCACTTAATTAACTTACTGCGACACAGGCGAGTCAATTGGGCAGCTATGGATTTTTTGCTTGCCAGCCAAAAAAAGTTCAAAACGCGGGTTTTGCTTAAACAACTACTTCTGCTTTTACTGCGATTTGCAGCAGTGCTTGGAATCGTGCTTGCCATGGCTGGGTTGCGATGGAGCAATACATTGGCCGGTATCCTTGGGGGGGCGAGAACATCTCATGTCGTTCTACTCGATGATAGTTTTTCGATGAGCGATACATCAGGTGATGGTGTTGCGTTTGAACGAGGGCGAAAGGTTGTGGATCGAATCTTGAGTGATTTGTTATCAACTTCTGGTCAACAAGAACTTGCCGTTGGTCGCTTTTCTAGGCTCTCGCTGCCATCTGCATCTGGTACATCGCCAGCCTTTGATTTCCCTTTGCAGCAACTGTCTCCTGATGGTGCCCAGGAAATTCGAAAATCACTCGAGTCATTTGAGATTTCAGAAACAGACTGTGGGCCACGGAAGTCCATTTCGTCAGCAATTGAAATACTGGGCCGGACTGGATCAAACGAAGTGCTGTGGTTGATAAGTGACTTTCGTGTTCGTGATTGGAGTACGTCGGATGAGGTCGCAGCGGAACTCCGGCAACTCTCAGATTCAGGCGTTCGCATCCATTTTGTTAATTGTGCTGTCGATTCTTCGGTAAACCTTTCTATCACGCAACTTGAACCTGTCGGTGGAGTAGCAGCAACTGGTGTTATTGTTCCATTTGAGGTTGCTGTGCAGAATCACAGTTCGCAAGCAGTGCGTGATGTTGCGATTGAACTCAGGGAGGATGGATCAACCCGCCCTGGAGTTAGGATTCGTGAGATTCCTCCTGGCGACAGTGTATATCAACGCTTTGATACGCGTTTTGATGTAACAGGGGAGCACGCTCTTGAAGCCGAGATTACCACCGATGCGGTGAGTGCAGATAACAAGAGAACATCCGTCATTGATGTTGTTGACTATGTTGATGTGCTCTTGATTGATGGCAGCTTGACAAGTTCGTCAAAAAGTACTTCGAGCGATGTTTTTTTCCTATCAGCAGCTTTGGCTCCTGGTGCGGGCGCACCAACAGGTTTGCGTCCACGAATCGAACCTGTGCATTCACTTTCTACGCTGACACTCGATGAGTTTGCCACAGTTTGGTTATTGGATGTAGAACGATTGGAGTCTGCGGAGATTCAGGCTCTCGAGTCGTTTTCTGAAGCGGGAGGAGGTGTTGTGTTTTTTATGGGGCCAAAAACGAACTCGTCTTTTTACAATGAATCTCTTTATCGAAATGGTGATGGAATTTTTCCAGTTCCTCTTGCCGGTGCGGTGGATCTATTGGCTGATCCGTCAGGTGATGTTGTTCCTGATCTTCAGGTGGAGGATCATCCTGTTGTTTCCGTGTTGTCGGGGCAACGAAACCCGTTATTAGGATCGGTTCGTGTTGATCGCTATATGGCTGTTGATCGCATGTTCAGCCCTCGCAATGGCCTTGGCTTCCGGAAAATGCTGTCACTTCGTAATGGAGCGCCACTGGCAGTTGAGCAACCGTTTGGTGATGGGCTGGTTGTCATTGTTTTTTCAACGGCATCTCCAGTCTGGAATAACTGGTCTCGAGGTAATCCTTCGTGGGTCGTCGTAATGCTGGAACTTGAAAACTATCTGTCTCAGGCTCGTCGTCGAGCGAGGTCTCTCCTCGTTGGAGATCCAGTGAGCGTGAGCCTCCAGCCTGACAAAGATGAAAATGGTGTTGATTTTATCACGCCTCCGCGAGGAACCGTTGTGCACATCCCGGCTCAAGAAAATGAGAAAAAAGAACATGTAGCGATACTTCCATTAGTGGGTGCGGCTGGAAGGTGTGAGGCGAGATGGCGTAGCCGAGATGGTACAGAAAAGCAAAAAATGTTCGCGATCAATGTCAACCCTTCAGAAGGAGATTTGGCTCGAATGGAATACGAAAGACTTGAGGAGGTATTGGCAGGTGTGTCTTTTAGCTTCGATGCAGCCGAAAATCTTCAACCCGAGGCAGATGCATTAGCGGGTGCCTCACTTTTGAAGCCCTTATTGTACGCGTTGTTCATCGTTCTTGTGGCAGAGCAACTATTGGCGTATTCGGCCAGTTACCACCCACGATTCAAGCTGGCTTCCTGATGTATTTCTCTTAAGAAAAGTGATCTTCGTTTTTAGAAACCTGTCCTCATGAGCCAAGTAACCGTTCTCACTCAATGCATGTTCGCTGTGACTGAATCGGTCCAATACCGCATAACAAGTAGCCTTATTGAGAGCTTCACTGAGTGGTGGCAGTTGCCTGTTTTGTTCGTGATGGTGTCTGGGCTCATCGTGTTCACGCTTTGGATGATTCGTTGTGATGCAGCTGATGTGTCCTGGGGTATCACGCTCATACTTGCTGTGCTTCGACTTGGTGCGGTGTTTGCTCTTGTCGTTGCTTATCTTGATCTTGAGAGGCGGACAGAGCATGAATTAGTATCACCATCGCGAGTAGCGGTTCTCATTGATTCCAGTGCAAGCATGACGCTCTCTGCAAATGGGTCTGAAGATAATGCGTCTGATCAGATTCAGAAGAGTCGAACTGGTAGTGCCATTGATGTGCTTAATGAGGAAGGGCTCTTAGGTGCGCTATCAGCACGTCACGAAGTATCCATTTGGCGTTTTGATGCAGACGCTGAGCCACTTGCTGTTGAGCCTGTACAAAAAAAGAACATCACAAGCAGGGGTGCGAACCCCTCCTCGCAGCCACCATCTGGTAGTATGAAGAATGTTGATAAGAAAGGTGGATCTAATTGGCAGACCCAAATAAGTCCTCGTGGTTTTGAAACACGACTTGGAGAAGCACTTTCTCGAGTGGAGAGTGAAGAGCCTTCCAATGTCCTTTCCGGAATCATTCTGCTGTCAGATGGTGCGACAAACGCAGGCATTGATCCGATGGCTGCTGCAGCCCCACTCAAGAAAGCTGGCGTGCCTGTTTTTCCCATTGGTGTGGGTAGCGAGAAACTCCCGTCAAATGTTCGTGTTTCTGATCTGGTTGCGCCAGCACGTGTGTTCCCGGGTGATCAGTTCTCAGTCACGGGCTATTTGCAGTCGCAGGGGCTTGCAGGCCAGACAGTTCGAGTCGAACTTGTAGAGGCGACAGCAGACAATTCTGACGGGGATAACCAGCTATCACGTGTAATCGATTCCAAGGAACTAAGACTTGGTGGAGATGGTGATGTTCTTGCTGCTCGTTTTGATGTGCCAGGTCTCGATGCAACGGGGAGACGTTTGCTGGCATTGCGTCTCCAGCCGCCAACGGGTGATCAAACCGCCTCAGACAATCAGCAGACGGCTGAGATTGAAGTGGTTGACCGTGTTACTCAGGTGTTACTTATGGCAGGAGGACCAAGCCGAGAATATCAATTTATGCGGAATGTTCTCGATCGTGATGCAAGTTTTGCAGTCGATGTCATCCTTGGTACAGCGTCCGAAGGTGTTTCTCAAGATGCTCGAAAAATCCTCTCAGCGTTTCCTGGCACAGCAGAAGCAATTGACTCCTATGATGTCGTTGTTGCATTTGATTATGATTGGAGAAAACTGGACGCCCCAGCTCAGTCTCGATTGGAGCGGTGGGTTTCACGAGAATCCGGAGGCTTAGTATTTGTCGCGGGTAGCATCTTCATGAATAGCTGGATCAGTAGTCCAGAGACTGCCGTGATTCGTGATCTTCATCCGGTAGAACTTGAGGAATCTCTCTCGCTGGCGATCGGTGAATCACTAGTCCGCTCTGAACCCATGCCATTATCATTTACACGTGACGGGCAGGATGCGGAATTTCTTTGGCTTGCAGGAAGCCGTATTGCAAACCAAACATTATGGAATGATCTTCCCGGAGTTTTTTCCTGCTTTGATGCCAATGCTGCGAAGCCGGGAGCTACGGTGTATGCACGCCCAGAAAGTCCGGCAGGAGGTCTTGTAGAGTTAGCTCCAATCTTTATGGCTGGGCAGTTTTATGGTTCGGGAAGTGTTTTTTATTTGGGGAGTGGTGAGCTGTGGAGATTACGTGCGATCGAGGATGCAGTGTATGAGCGAATCATTACGCAGTTGGTTCGACATGTTTCCCAGGGACGCCTCCTTCGTGGTTCTCGGAAATTGCGGTTGCTCGTTGATCGGGATCGCTTTGCGGTTGGAGCGACTGTTGGTGTGAGGGTCGTTGTTCCTGAAGGAGATGATCTGGCGGGGAATGTGAAAGCGATATGCACGGTGACAGGGCCTGATGGACAACCGCTTCAAGTGCAAATGAATGATGACCCTCAGCGCCCTGGATCACTCAGTGGTGGGTTTGTTGCTTCAAAAGAGGGTGCGTGGCGGATTGATGTTGATCTTCATGGTGAACGGGTTACGAAACGAATTCAGGCGAGACTCCCTGATCGAGAACTGCAAAAGCCACAACTCAACAGGAGTTCCCTTGAGCAGATCGCAATCGCGACAGGTGGTTTTCCAAGGTTTCTCATCGACAAGGAATGGAGTCAAAAAGACACTGTAAAGTTGACTGAGAGCCTTGCGGATCGATCCAGAAAGGAATACGAAATGGGAGCCCCTGATACACAGTTCAAGCGACGCCTCAATGCAATCCTCATGAGCCTTGGGATTGGTTTGTTGTGTCTGGGGTGGATTATCCGTCGTCTTGTCCGTCTTGCCTGACCTATCCATTTTCCTTTGCCACAATGAATGATTCGCAAACAAAAAAAATAACTCCTGACCTGTCGGTGCTTCGCGTCACCTTAGCGAGACTGCGCTGGCAAACAAGGTTTTGGATATGGGTTGAAGGAATAAGTCTTCTCTCTTTTGTTCTTGCTTTTTCGTTTTGGATTTCTCTGCTTATTGATTGGTTCCTTGAGCCGCCTTGGCAGGTGCGCATTATTATGTGGTTGATTGTTGGTGGGCTTGGTCTCTGGATTGTGCTGACTAAGCTCTATGAAAGATTAGTAGCCTCATTGGATGATGCTCAACTTGCACTGATGGTAGAGCGCAGCCATCCTCATTTTCATGACAGTTTGTCAACATCTGTTGAACTTTTTGAAAGTAATTATGGGGATGTGAGTGATGCCTTGCTTGCTCGGACCATTCGTCATGCCTCAGGCAACCTTGCAAGTATTCGCTCAGCGACTATTTTTCGTCAGCGTCATCTGATCCTCCTGTTTGTTATTGCAATGATTGCACTGGTGACTGTTTTCAGTCTTTTTGTAGGTCGGCAAGATACAGCATCCTTGTGGATGCGTAGAATGATATGGTTTTCAAGTGAGCCATGGCCAAGAAGTGTGCAGCTCAGAGTCAATGGATTTACGGACGGCGTTCGAGTTGTTGCGAGAGGGAGTGATGTAGAGGTTTTAGTTCGGGCTACCTCACGGGATAGTCTTCCGAAAGTTGTAGATTTGCGGCTGCGAGCGGAAGGAAAATCAAGCCACGGTTGGCGTGTTGAAAGAATGGGAACACGAGGAAGCCCAACTTCTCAGGGGCAAGTGTTTGGCCATGTTCTTAAGAATGTGCGTGAATCGCTTGATCTTGAAATTAGAGGCGGTGATGCTCGGTTGAGACCATTGCGACTTGACGTCGTTGATGGTCCAGAATTGGAATCATTATCCATCGATGTCGTACTTCCCAAATATCTCGGTGGTCGTACTCAATCTGTAGCTGCTTCACGAGTGATTGCTGCTCCGGAGGGTTCTACTTTAAAGGTTATTTGTCATTCGACAAAACCCCTCACAGCTGCCAGTCTTTTTGTTCTTGAAGACGATGGACTCGAAAAGGTCCTCGCTCAGTTTTCAAGGAACACCAGAGATCAGGAAGCGTCAGCATCAGATACATCACGTTTGCAGGGAGAGGGATTACCGCAGTCAATCTCGGCTGAACTCAACAATATAGAAGGTGAAAAGACTGTAGCGGCTCACTTTGTAGACGTATATGGGCTTTCCAATCGTGAGCCTATCACTTTTGTTATTTCTGCGACACCAGATGAGTCACCTCAGTTCGATCTTCAACTGCGTGGTATTTCCACTGCAGTGACTCCCTCGGCGACGATTCCAATCATCGGTAGTATTGCGGATGATCATGGCCTGACAGAGGCCTCTGTTGTTTTGAGCGTAACGCCTCCGAATAGCAAAAGTTCTGATGAGATCGTGAAGACAATCTATCCCATTCAAAGGCTTCGATCGGGTGTTTCAGTGATTGAGTTTCCAGAGTCAGCTCCAGAGTCTGTTTCACTTGCAACACGTGAGATTGCGGTTGGAAGCAAGGTGTCGCTCAGTGTTGAAGGGGCTGACAATTGCGAGCTTGCAGGAGGTCCGAATCGCGCTGAAGGGGATGTATGGTTGTTGGATGTCATTACGCCCGAAGCAATGCAAGCGATGCTCGAAGCTCGCGAGGTTATTCTTCGTCGTCGATATGAAAGTGTGATAGCAGACCTTAGTCAGTCACGAGATCAGTTTGCCGCCGGAAAGTTGACCGGAGACGCTCGTGTTGTTGCCGTTGCACGTCTAGGAGAGTCAGCAGGTCGGTCTGCGGGAGAGACTGCTGAAATTTGTGCAGCATTTTTTCAGATAAAGGAAGAGCTTGAGAATAACGGTCTCCTCACTGCAGAAGTAGACAAGCGTCTTATTGAGCAGATTGCGAAACCTCTGCAAAGGCTCGCAGACATCCCGTTGCCAGATCTGCAGGCTGTTTGCCGAAAGAGCGATAGTCAACCAAATCGTGACGTGATTCTTCGTAAAGCAGATGACGTATTAATGAAGATGCGTGCACTTCTGGCTATGATGATGGAGTTGGAGTCATTCAATGAAGTAATTGATAAGCTTCGTGGAGTGATTCGTTCTCAGGAAGAAATTCGTGTCGACACTATTGAGCAGCAGAAGAAACAAGCCCGTGAAGCACTGGAGGGTCTATGAGTATCCAGTTTAAAAAATACGTGCTCGTTGCATTGATTGTTGTGTTCTCTCACGCGGTGTCTTTTTGCGCGGACGGCAAGCCATCATTGGCTGCTCGTGAACAGCAACTTCTGCAGCAGTTTCGTGATCTCGAGCGATCCTTTCTTCGTCTTGCTGATCTTTTGGCTGGAAGTGATCCAAGGCGTGCAACGTTGCTTCGCAGTGTCTTCGCTCAGGCTCGAGAAGCGGAGGTCGGCGATCGTCTTGATACGATTGTTGCTCTTCTAGAAAAAAAACAACTGCTCAAAGCCGGTAGTAACCAGTCTGCAGCGATCGATCGCATGAAGGAACTCCTTTCTGTATTGGAAGCTGGTAGTGCTGACCAAAACATTTCGAACACGAAGGAGGAGGTGAAGAAGTTTCTTGCTCGAGTGTCAAAGCTGATCGCAAAACAACGGGGACTTGAGGGGAAGACGGAGTTTGGGGGTGAAGAAGAACAGGCTCTATCAAACCGTCAGGAAGAAATAGCAGAAGAGACACGCGATCTTGCTGGAGATGTGAGTGGTTTTGCAAAGCGTATGGAACCAGTTGAAACAATGCGCGGTGGTCAGAATCAGGAAGGTCAGAATCAGGAAGGTCAGAATCAGGAAGGTCAGAATCAGGAAGGTCAGAATCAGGAAGGTCAGAATCAGGAAGGTCAGAATCAGGAAGGTCAGAATCAGGAAGGTCAGA
>JBDOMS010000166.1:0-3781 GCA_039831735.1 Pirellulales bacterium | reverse complement strand
ATCGACCCCAGAGTAGATGGCGAGACTGGAAATGAGACCGATGTTCGTGCCTTCAGGGGTTTCAATAGGACAGATGCGACCATAGTGGGAAATGTGGACATCGCGGACTTCAAAACCTGCCCGCTTACGATTGAGACCGCCCGGACCCAAGGCAGAAAGACGACGCTCATGAGTAAGCATTGAAAGCGGATTGGTCTGATCAACAACCTGCGAGAGTTCTCCTCGACCAAAAAAGTACTCTATCGCAGCCGAAATACTCTTTGGATTGATCAGGGTACGGGGTGACATTTCCGTGACATCTTTGAGACTCATCCGCTCCTGGACCGTGCGACGCAATTTCAGAAAGCCCTTCCGAAGCTCATCGCTGGCAAGTTCATCAATCGTGCGCAGACGACGATTGCCAAGGTGGTCAATGTCGTCGACTTCGGCTGCTTCCTCACCTTCGCTGAGTTGCAAGATGTATCTGATAGCGGCAATCAAATCTTCGGCACGAAGAGTCATTTCCGTTTCAGGAACCTTGAGCCCAAGCTTTCGATTAATACGAAATCGACCAACCCGACCAAGACGATATCGATTTGTATCTTTAAACTTCTCTTCAAAAAGAGTCACGGCCTTGTCGAGCGCCGGAGGATTTCCAGGGCGAAGTCGTTGATAGATACGAATCAGAGCATCTTGATGGCTTGGAGCAACGCCTGTGCGGCGGCGGGACTCATCGGAATCTTCCCGAAGACTGTTCATGATCAACGGAACTTTCTGCTCCTGCATGGTCTCAACAGCCTTAAGGCCTGATGTGCAGATGAGTTCAGCCTGATCACGAGTAATCGTATTTCCAGCATCAACGATTATTTCACCCGCTCGTTCACTGCCCTTGGGGTAAACAATATCATCGGCTGCGATTTTGCCCTCAAGCTTGCCAACACTGCGACCCCCAGCAACTTTCTCCACCTTCGTTTGATAGAAAAGCTTGAGAATCTCTTTATCACTGCTGTACTTCGGATCCATCGCTCGCAAGAGAGTCAGAGCAGAAAATTTTCCACTTTGGTCGATCCGTACCTGCAGCGTGTCTTTCTTTGATACATTTATTTCAATCCAACTGCCCCTCTCAGGGATAATTCGACAGTTGTGCGTCTTACGATCCGTGGACTCAGTGTCGGCTACAAAGTCAATACCAGGAGAACGGTGAAGCTGGCTTACAACAACCCGCTCTGCGCCATTGATAATAAACTCACCGCCCCCAAGCATGATGGGGACGTCACCAAGATAGACCTCTTCTTCGATTGGCTGCTCCCGCGTAAGCCTCAGCCAGACACGCAGAGGTCGGCCATAGGTCAGACGAAGTTGACGGCATTCGTCGGGCGTATATCGAGGCTTGCCAAGTTCGTAGCGGAGATATTCAAGCTTGACGGTTTTGTCGTAGCTTTCAATTGGAAAAATTTCTTGAAGAACCCCTTCAACGCCTTGATCCTTTCGCTTGTCCGGTGCGACATTGAACTGCAAAAAGGATTCGTAAAACCGAGTCTGAATCTCCGTGAGATCCGGAATGAAACTTTGACTAGTACGGCGGCTTCCAAATTGACGAACTTCGGTAGGCTGGAGTCGGCGAACGGCGCGAGTTGCCATTTACGGGACACTCCTCGGAGAAAAGTTTTTAGTTAAGAACTCCGTCGACACGGCACAAAAAGGTTAGGCGACAATCGGAGATCACAAGGTTGGGCAGGACGGAAAGACAACAAGAGAGCGCGTGCAAGCAAAAATGATACCGAAAAGTCGGCTACGATGCCAAGCACCGTGCCGACATACGGCATTTTTTCACTTTTACTTTAGTGAGACCTTGGCGCCAGCCTCCTCGAGCTCCTTTTGAAGCTTTTCGGCATCAGCCTTGGAAATACCCTCTTTTACCTTGGATGGAGCGCCTTCAACCATTTCCTTTGCCTCCTTGAGGCCCAGGCTTGTCGCTGCACGCACCACCTTGATGACAGCAATTTTGTTATCACCGAAGGACTCGAGAACAACATCGAAGTCAGTTTTTTCTGCTGCTGCCTCACCGCCACCAGCTGCGTCACCGCCACCAGCTGCAGCCATTACAACTGCACCTCCAGCAGCAGGCTTTATGCCGTGAACCTCGTCTAGATAATCGGAGAGCTCTTTTGCTGCCTTGAGAGTAAGACCAACGATCTTGTCGCCAAGTTCTTTCGTTTCACTTGAAAATTCACGTGTTTCTTCGGCCGTTGCCATCGCTCGAGATCCCTTTCATTTCGAAAAATAGTTCGACTCAAAGAGCAGTCGAATGTATACAAATTGTGTTTCTCAGTTGCTGAGTGCGAACAAGCGAGCCCTATGTCATACCATTTTTTAGCAGAGAGTGAAGGGGAGGCCAAAATTCCCGCTTGTCAGAATGAGTCCATGCTGGTACATGCCGACTCCTTCGCAAATTCACGCCTTTTCTAGGTCCTCCACACGAGATGAAATTTGCCCAGCCAGCATTCCACCAGCAGAGTCAATCTGACCTGCCAAGGTTGAGGCAAGACCACTAATCTGACCTGACAGAGTGGAAAGTTGCTCAGATCGAGTCGGCCACTTTGCAACTTTCTTGACTTCATCAGCTTCAAGACGGGCTCCATCAAGGGCACCACAACGACATTCGAGGCCCTCAAAGTCCTTTACTCCCGAGAGACGGTCGAGTTCTTTCGCCAGGTCAACGACGTCTTCCCCCCCCCAGGCAACTGCAAGCATGCCTGAAGAACCGTGAAAGGCCGGCTCCAGTGGCGTGCCCTCCGTCGCTCGTTGTGCGAGACTGTTTTTTACAAGCTGAAGCTGAATATTTTTCTTCCGCAAGGTAAGCCGAAGTTGAGTTGTTCGCTGTGCATCAAGGCTGCCAAGGCTCACAACGATAGCATCATCAACACCTGAAAGCCGTTCTTTCAGAGCATCAGTTAGCATGTTCTTTATAATTTTACTCATGAGAAGCAGTTCTTTGAATGAAAAGAAAGTTTTGTTAGTTATGCAATGACCATGACGCCGGGAGACATGGTCGATGAGACGGATACACTTTTGACATACTGACCACGCACACTGGATGGTTGCATCGAAAGAATATGGTCGATAAACGCTCGAATATTGTCAGTAAGCTTGGATGAATCAAAACTAATTTTACCAACAACCGCATGAACGATCCCGGTGGGATCATTACGAAATTCAACCTTTCCAGCTTTGTATTCGGCAACTGTTTTGCCAACGTCAGCAGTCACTGTTCCCGCACGAGGGCTTGGCATCAGGCCGCGGGGGCCAAGCACTTTCCCAAGCGGGCCAACAAGACCCATCATATCGGGAGCCGCAATGCAGACATCAAAGTCAGTCCAGCCACCCTTGATTTTTTTAGCCAATTCTTCAGCACCAACTTCTTCTGCGCCAGAGGCTTTTGCATCGTCAGCTAGGTTGCCTTTCGCAAAAACAACGACGCGTTTTGATTTACCGATGCCGTGAGGCAATGAGAGCGAACCGCGAACGATTTGATCGGCTTGCTTCGGGTCAATTCCCAAACGCATATGAATCTCAACAGTTTGATCAAATTTCGTGGGGGGAAATTTTTTGAGAAGCTCAACAGCGTCAGTCACAGGCACTGGAGCGTCAGACTCCGGCTTGATAGATGCTGCATTTTTCATTCGTTTGGTAATTGACACGGTCGCAATCCTTCTAGTGATTTGAGTAAGTCGTATGACAAAAAGAGAAGCTATTCCTCAACAGTAATCCCCATGCTTCGTGCCGTGCCTTCAATCATACG
>JBDOMS010000337.1:0-3782 GCA_039831735.1 Pirellulales bacterium | reverse complement strand
AATGCTGCGTAGCTTGAGTTTGTTGGTGCGGATCGTCAGGGAGAGCCCTGGCGAACCAATCTATCAGGCACACGAAATCTCCTGAAACTTACAGAGCAGGCTGGCATCACTGAATTTCACCATGTTTCAACAGCCTATGTGTGTGGCCTGAGTCCGGGGCCAATTGCCGAGACATCGTCTACGGGAGCTCATGGATTTCGCAATGATTATGAGGCGAGCAAGCATGAGGCGGAAACGCTCATTCGCGAAGCGTCGTTTCTGAAACATCCAACGTTTTATCGGCCTGCTGTCATTGTCGGGCACTCTCACACGGGGGCTACATCAACCTACCACGGTCTCATGGCAATGCTGCAGCTCATGACCGTGATTGTTCGAAGTCTTCCGGAGGACAAGAATGGTTTTCGCAAAGTCCCACTTCGCCTTGCTATGACCGGTGATGAGCAACGAAACATGGTCCCTGTCGATTGGGTGGCTGATGTGATGGCTCGGTTGCTTGCGGTGCCTGAGGCCAGAGGTCGCACGATTCATCTTGCACCAAAACGACCCATTACGATTCGAGAGATTATTGATTCAACCAGTTCGTATCTCAAATCGTATGGACTCGAGTTTTGTGGCACCGAAAAGCCTGAAGACCTCAACGATATTGAGAGCTTTGCGTACGGTGGAAAAGGGCTGTATGAGGCATACGAGCAGACAGATCCTGCCTTTGATACGACGACGATCACGGAGTTTGCTCCAGATTTACCCTGTCCAATTATTGACGAGCAGATGATTCATCGTTTTCTCAGATACGGAGACGCTGATCGGTGGGGCAAACGGAAGCGACAGGAAGAAACGGTATTGGTATGGATTGGTGATCTCCTGGAATCTCTTTCCCCTGAACACCGCATTGCGCTTGTTCGGGCGGTTGCTGGTGGAACAACAGCAAGCCCACCATCGTATATCGGCCTTCAAGTGCTCGGCCCTGGTGGAGGAGCATGGACGATTCGGCGGGAGACAGGTACGTCTGCTGTTCTCGAACGAGGCATTGATCGTGCATCGCAATTGTTTCGAGTCACCAGCGCCGAACTGGTTCGGACTGCGCAGGCTATCGGGGTACTCCCACCGGAGCAGAACAAACCATCAAAAACAACCGCAGCAGTGTCGCCCGATCAGGATCGGGACACGCAATCACTGGCGGCGTCTTGACCAAATCATTGAGAGCCTCTGGTAGGCGTCGGAGGTATCAATGCTGAAACGCTGGGTTCGCTGGCTGGAAGTACTTCGAGCGGAGAAGGTCTGCCGTATTCTCTCACCATTTGTCTCTGGTCGTTCGCTGGATGTCGGATGCTGGAATGGGGAAGTAGCTTCTCGACTTACGCATGCCGACGTTGTTGGTATTGATGTGACGATCCCGCCTGGCCCGCTTGTGGATGTGCAGGTTTTCGACGGCACGCATATTCCTTTTGATTCTGATTCTTTTGACACTGTGATTTGCTGTACTGTCTTGCACCATGCCAAGCACCCTGAAGAACTTCTTCGTGAGATGAAGCGGGTTGGAAAAAAGATTGTTGTCTTTGAGGACAATGTGGATCATTGGTGGAGTCATGCATCAACACTTGGTCTTCATGTTGTGACATCACGGTTGCATGACATGCCGTATGAACGAGCTGGATTTCACACAACGGAAGAATGGATTGAGCTTTTTAGGAAGATGGGATTTCGGGTCACCACGACCGAATTCCATAAAGGTACGCAACCACCATGGCCCCTCCTGCGGCACACTTTATTTGTGCTCGAGTCAGAGGAATCCTGAGAAAGCAGGTCGCCATGGCACACGGCAAACATGTAATTGTGACTGCGAGTGACTCACGTTGTGGGGACTTTCTGCTTGAGCATTGGTATCGATCGCTGCGTGAAAACGTGACACTTGATGATATTGATGTGGTTGTGTTGGACTACGGATTATCAGAAGAACAACAGCAGCGGATCAGCGGGGTAGGTATTGGTATTCGTTCGTGTGAACATGATGGACATATTACAAACATCAGGTATCGAGACCTCTCGGTACTCCTGGATGAGCAGCCATATGATCAGGTTCTTCTAGTTGATGGGGGTGACATTATCTTTCAGAGAGACATTCGTCATCTTTTTGGGCAGTCACCCGAACGCATGCGGGCTGTGTGTGACCAGAGGAAGTATTCCTTGCATGACGTGCTCCCGATACTCAGTGATTTTCAACCAGAGGAACGTCAGGCCATCTCACGATTCCTTCATGATAAGCCTCAGATCAATGGTGGATTTGTGCTCGGGCCAGCCCAGGGATTTCTCCGGCTGTGGGAAGAGTTTCGTGAACGTACACATAGTCTCTCGCAGTTTGCAGCTGATCAGGTGTTGATTAACTATTCGCTCCATCGGGAAGGGTTTGAAGAGTTGCCAAGTTGCTACAACTTTGTGTTGGTGGCAGCGCGTTCACCATTTTTTGTTCAACAAGGACAATTCTTTGATGAACACGAGTCACTTATTCCAGTGGTTCATAATGCCGGGCATACAGCCTTCTTTCGACGAGTTGCTCGATTTGGATATGGTGAAGACAGAAATCGTGTCAAGCTTTCATCGCATGTCGCCGTACGGATTCTATTTTGGGCGGTCAATCTTTGGGGAAGACTGGTCGGAGGGACTCGATGACATTTATTGAACAGGCAAACGAGAAAAGAATAGATGGCATTGCGAGAGCAGTTTGTTCACTTCTGCCTCAGGGTTCGATGACCATGCTTGATGTGGGGTGCGGTGATGGAACGTTGGCTCAACGTGTCGCCATGCAACGTCCAGGCTTTTCGTTTGAGGGTGTTGAGGTTGTGATTCCCGAAGACACCTGCATCCCCATGCAACACTATGATGGGACAACGCTTCCATTCCCAGACAAGTCCTTTGATGGTGTGTTATGCGTTGACATGCTTCATCACACTGAAATGCCAATTGCTATTCTGCGTGAAGCATGTCGAGTCGCCAAGCAGTATGTTGTTGTGAAAGATCACATCTGTGACGGACTGATTGATCGATCGATCTTGACGTGCATGGATTGGCTGGGAAATGTCGGAACAGGTGTGCCTCTTCCATTTCGATTTCTCTCATCTCAGCAGTGGCATGATGTGTTTGCCGCATTGCCGTATAAGGAAACTGGACGGATTGAGCCCCTCCAATACTGGGGCTGGCCGATGCGAATGATCGTTGATCGACAGTTTCATTTTGTTTCCCTTCTGGAAAATCCAGGCGCAGGTCACTTGGCTGATTGACCGGCCTCATTTCTCATCTGAAGCGTTTTGTTGGGATCTGTATGGTCTTGTTCTCGATAGTTGGGGGCGCTATGGTCTTGTTCTCGCTATTGAGCCGATTATGCGTACTGTTTTTTCCTTTGTGGGGACAGGAGAGCAACAAAATGTTGCTCTTCACGGAGTCAGGAGTCACCATAGTAAGACGCTACCGTGGGTGGTTTACATTGAACGGAACTGTTTCTATGAATCTGTTTTCTTCCATCGTCGCTTCTGTACACAAGCATATGAGGGTTTCCCGTGCGTCACGCAACCGGAGCAAGCCTGCGACGGTGCTGTCCTCAGAGCGACTTGAGCCACGGCACTATCTGTCAGCCAGCGGCCTTGGGCAGGCGGAAGGTGAAAGCTGGCATGTTACGTACGATGCCTTGAAAGAAGCGTATCAACAACAAGGACGTGCTGCTCCTCATGTCATTGGGAGCGGCTATTCGAGTAGTAACCTGAATCAGGCTGACGTCGCCATGCTCGCTG
>JBDOMS010000642.1:0-3784 GCA_039831735.1 Pirellulales bacterium | reverse complement strand
GTAAGCCCCCTAGGTGTTTTCAAAAGTGTGCGGTTTTTACCCTGCCACGAAAGTTTCTCATGAAAGTAGCGTTCGTATTCTAAGCTTGCTTTCGTTACTGCAATCTCGAGCTTTCTCGCATAAATTACTACATCTGCCGGGCTAAAATACAGCCAATTGTTTGGAGGCTTTGCGAAAAACGCCGCCTCACCAGCAATTAACGCTCGCATCACAACACTCGCACAATTGAATTTTTTACTAATAAACTTGTATCCAGTGTTGCGATTTGTGTCATTCTTATGTGCTGTCTTAAACATCTCCCACCAGGTAAGCATCGCATGTGCATTTAAGCCAAGATTGTGTTGGCCTGCCAAAAAAATTGGAATACTTTGATTTGGGAACTGCACCCACTGCGTAGCGCAATGTTCGGGTTCCCGAAGCATATCAAACCATTGCTGCTGCAAGTCCCCACTCATTGCGCTAATCGGATTAAATCCACCATCATGGGTAGGGATTGACTGTGTTCCCATACCAAGATTTCTTTGATTTAGTCGCGGAGGAAACCGCAGGTCCTCGAGAGCTTCTTTCGTTGACTGCTTTATTTCGTGTCTTGCATCATTCAGCACCGTATGTGCTCCGCCGTGTCTCATTGTAAATGGCAGAGTATCTTTTTCTTTCTTAAGGCCACCACCATTCGGCCACCAACTGATGTACGTTTTGCCTGCACCAGTATGCGCTGCTTCAAGTTGGTTGCCAGACAATTGATCGGAAACCATCATAGCGGCATGACCACCAGTCTTGCCGCCACTCCCCGCGTGATCCCATACAAGGATGTCTACACACTTTGGCATGAGTTTTCCTTTTGAATATGCAATTAGAATATCAAATTATTTTCAGGATTTTCACAAAATCAATGTTAAACGATATCAGTGATCACAGTACATGATCACGTTTATATTTCCAAATGTGCATCAGTGAAGCATTCTGTATGAGACGTATCCTTCGGGTCTTCTCGTGGTTGACATTCTCGACGCTTACTTTTTTTTCTTTTTAGCTTTGGCTGGAAAGTAGGGTGATTCTGTTCTGGCGGTAGCAAGGAATGCTTCAAGTTTTGAAATGATGAAGGGATTGTTTTGAGCAATATTCTGCTTTTCCTGTGGGTCAGTCTTCAGGTCATATAGTTCAAGTGGTTCTTCGGTTCCAAAACGAATTGCTTTCCAATCACCAAATCGCACAGCTTGCTGGAAGGGAGAGTGAATCTCCCAATAGTGCATATCCCGAGACTGCTGTGGGTGACCCAACAAGGTTGGTACAACTGAGATACCATCTAAATTCTGAGGAGCTTTGGCACCACCGAGTTCACATAGTGTTGGGAAAACGTCCCGCATGTCCCAGATAAAGTCACTGACGTTCCCGGCCGGAATCTGACCGGGCCAACGAACAGCCATGGCAGCGCGAATGCCTCCTTCATAGAGGAATCGCTTGATCCCCCGAAGACCTCCGGCACTGTCTATTGCCTTCACAAACGGTGGGTTTGGTCCATTATCAGAGGTGTAAAAGAGAATGGTGTTGTCATCGAGATCGAGCTCTTTGAGTAGATCCAGAATTTTGCCAACCATCTGGTCTGTTCGGGTAATCATAGCTGCGTAGTGTTGCACTGTTGGGCCACCAGGTATTCCTTCATACATTGGAAAGGCTTGATCAGTTGTTGGAATGATGTACTGACCGTGCGGTGGTGTGACAGCGAGGTACAGGAAGAATGGTTCATTCTTATGTTCACGGATGAGTGTCAGTGCTTTTTTTTCTTGTTCATATGGAATGTAGGTCTGTTTCTTTTTTCCTTTGTTGCCCATCACCGGAACCATTTTTCCGCCGTCCCAAATCTCAGCTGGATAGTGGTCATGGGCATGCACCTGATCAAGGTAACCGTACCAGTAATCAAACCCCTGGTTCTCAGGGACACCCGCTGATCCAGGATTTCCAAGGCCCCACTTCCCAACACCAGCTGTGAAATATCCAGCTGCGTGGAGCGCTTCTGCTACTGTGATATCTTCATCTTCTAGAAAGACGAGCGGACGTCCGTTTGTTTCACTAAGCTCTTTCGTGAGGGCTTTTGCCGTATTATCTCTTCGTCGGCAATGTCCCGTGTGGAGCCCAGTCATCAGGACGCATCGAGTTGGAGCGCAGACAGCAGATCCAGAATAGTGATTTGTGAACTTCATGCCTTCTGAGCAAAGGCGATCGAAGTGAGGTGTCTGTACATAGGGAGAACCAAATGCTCCAAAATCCCCATAGCCAGCATCGTCAAGCATGAGATAGATAATATTTGGTTTTTCGTGGGGTGTATCTCTCGCATCTGCAGCTGACGGATGCATCAGTCCAAGAAGAATCACCGAGGAGGTGATAAAAAAGGTTTTTATTTTATATTTCATGGGTGTATGTGCTCATTGAATATTTTTTAAGAGTGTCAGACCAGAATAGTCAGAGAATAGGTTGGATGGAAAGAGTCTGCCACACTTCGTGAGAGGGGATGAACGACAGGCACTTCATGGTAAGAGAGTAGCGATACCCAATGTTCTGTCCATGTACTTGGTCATCATGCCGCGTCTGTGCAATAAAACAAGGCAATAGACGACGGGAAGCTTGTTAGCGTGAAGAGGATGGCCTTCTGGGTGGTGGTGGTCTGAAACCAGCACCTGGACGTCGTGCAGATCGCCCACTACGACCACGACGTTCAGAGAAACTCGGGTCGGGCTCACCGCGTAAATAGCGTGGAATAAAAGGGTACGTGTCTGTGAGAACGTAGTAGTAGATGCCGTCCGGATATTCTGGCGTGACTCCATGGCGACCGTTGCACTTATCAAGGTCACCTGCATCTTCAACAAATTCGAAGTCCTGCGTAAAGGTGCCGTCGTATTTGCCACCTGGTCCGCCATCACGTCCAGTGTGAGGCCGATTCCCTTCCTTGAGTTGCCAGCTTGGGGTCAGTTTTTTGAGGCCACTTTTCGGATTATTTGGCTCGCGGTAACCATACTCAGTGTAGATTGGAAAGCCATCTGCGGCATAGCCAACAAGGATCATATACTTTTTTCCATCTAGCTCCTGTAAGCGTGTACTCACAACCCCCTGCGGAATACCGTGATAGTGGTACAAGCCGGTGGGTTGGACATGAGCGTGGCTATGGTCAAGACCGAGGTGAATCTTGCCCGACATGGCGTCGTAGTTCCAGCCAGAGTCCCTATCGAAATTCCAGACTTCTGCGGTGCCTGGTTCAAATGGGACGCCATTAATCGCAACACCCATCGGGTATCGCACTGCATGCGTAAGTTCATCTGCAAACGTTGGATGCAGTGTCATGCGGAACTGAAGTTGTTGTTCACGGATTGTGTTTGGGTTTCCACTGTTGGGGAATACACCTGGAAGGTGGTCTGGAATTGCGTTTGAACTGATGTATCGAAAGCCATCTTTTTCAATCACGTCCACCTTTGGCTGAGCAGGGCGGCTTTTGGCGGTTGGGATCGGTTCGGGCGGTCGCATCCAAGGTGGGTTTCGGAGGGCAGCATCGGCTATTGCTGCAATGCAAATCAGTGACACAAATGCGAGGCTATAGCGGCTGGTAAGCAAAGCGGAAATCTTCATCACGATTCTCCTTTCGAATTGCAAAGCAGGAGTTTCTACTTGCCTCATAAATTTGGAGGCTGGTGCAATGAGTTGATGTCCAGATTTAAAAAAACTCATTTCACTGTAATTCTTTAACGAACGAATGCCACAAAAGTTTTGTATGTCTCTTTTCAAACTATCGAAC
>JBDOMS010000409.1:0-3793 GCA_039831735.1 Pirellulales bacterium | reverse complement strand
TTGATTTCTAAAACAGACTCACCGTCAAAGAATACGTGAAGTCTTCCGTCTTTCTTGCCTGGAGCATTGATGGAAAGTTTCTGTACGATCGTGTGCCATCTGCCTGTAGTAAATCTTATTGGCTTACCAGTACTTGCCTGTACCCATGGTATCTGGTGTCCATAGTGTTCAGGTTGATCAGGGTAATAGAGGTATTGAACTGCACGACCGTTCTCTCGCCACATCAACCGTGCTGAAAACCCATCTGTTCCTGTGGGAATGCCACCACCGCTATTGCCTGTTCCGCCAAACAGTCCGGGAAGCTTTCCTCCTTTGGAAAATGCAAAACCGTTCTTGAACTGTATGGCATACTGCATTTGGACAGATTTGTGTGGTGAGTCAAAGTTGAGTTTCCACTGAGCACCATTCTTTTCAGGGCCAAATGTATGGGCTGGAAATGCTACGGCAAGTGCCATGTTGCCTGGCTCAGTCTCAACAATCGATACTCGTTGTTCCTCAACGCCATCTGACCAGAGAGGGTTGTTCCAGTCAGTGTCGAGTTGATCTTGTGTATAGATGCCCGGCCTTGTGCCTTCAAAGTCCTCGGCAAAAATAATCGTTCCGGATGGTTTTGTAGGTGGTGTTGGTTGTTGATCATTTTGATCGTCACAACTGCCGTCACCAATACATGACAGAAAGAGGAACATAGCGATTACAGAGCTTGCGATATGTTTTTTCACGGTGTGGTTTGGCCTGATTGCTTAGCAGAAAGAGATATGTGGAGACTCGTTATTTATTTTCTCAACGCGAAGGTTGAAGATTGTTCAGAGGCAGTTCAGGAGTTCTAGGGGACAGGAATTGCATGTGACAAAGAAACAGTGGTTCGATCATGCAGCCGAAGCTGCGGCATGCCTTTGCGTTTTGTAAAATGCGTCAATGGTAGCAACCATGATTTTACCAAGATTGATAGAACCATCGAAACTGCAATATGGTCTATCTGCTCCGACTCGCAATACTCCGAGGCAAATTGTGATTCCATTTTGGGTTTCACATCCACCTTCATTCTTTGTGACTATGGCGGCTGCTGTGTATTGACGCATGCCCGTGTTGTGTTTCAGTTCGTTCCAGTAGAGCTTCATTCAAAACTTCAAGTATTCTCGAATGGTCTTGTGGCTCAGTGAGCTTTCTTGAGCACAGCGTGCAGAGGAACAAAACAGAACAGCAATAATCAGGAATATATTGGCGTGCATGAACGCATCGACTCCTCGTTGTATACTAATTGATGAGTACGAGAAGCCTTTTTTGGAGTGTTTAGAATTGTGTTGTCCAAAGAATGGAAGTCTTAATGTTTTGTTCTCACCAATTCTGCCGTGGGGTTCTCTTGAGTGCTACCTTTGTGACACTCACGAGTTCAACTGCATTTGCAGAATTAGACGATCAGGATCTTCAGAGTAGAATTTATTCAACGATCGAAGTAGCTAGGCCAGCAGTGGTCTCGGTTGGTCAACGTGGTGGTACATTTAGTGGAGTCATCGTCAGTGAGGCGGGACATGTGCTCTCCGTCGGCCATGCGGTGCGTCCAGGTGGTCTTTATCAGATTACATTGCCAGATGGCCGACGACTCACTGCACGTGGGAAAGGGTCTAATCCACGAGCGGATTGTGCCCTTTTGCAGATAACGAGCAAGGTCGATGATCTGCCATTTGTTGAGATGGGTGAGTCGAAGAATCTGGTTCAAAACCAACCGTGCCTTAGCATCAGTTTTCCAGGTGGCCAGGGCACACGAGGCGTTCCCCTCGTTCGCTTCGGTCGAATCGTTCGGCCCAGCCGTGGCGATAGCATGTTGCAATCAACAGCCTTGATGGAGCCTGGTGATTCCGGTGGTCCACTCTTCGATCTTCAAGGAAGGGTGATTGGTATCCATTCACGCATTGGTAGAAGCATGGAACGGAACTACGAAATACCAGTTGATACCTTTAAGAAGTTTTGGAGCGAGTTGAACCGTGAGCAGACGTTTACACAGTCTGGACCGCCTGTACCGAAACTTGGTTTTCGGGGCTCGGATCTCGAGGATGGTTCCGGTATCGAAGTCATAAATATTTATGATGGCACGTTGGCTAAGAAACACGGAATGATTCCAAACGATATCATTCAATCCGTCTATGGCCAGCAAATATCGTCCATTCTTGAACTACGAGAAGCTCTTATAGCAGCTCGAGATGAGGGGGCTGATGAAATTGTTGTAAAAGTTTTGCGAGAGGAAGAAGAGCTTGATCTTCACATGCCGTTTGAGGTGGAGAGGGAAGCAGCTCCGAAAGTAGAACTACCTGACTATGATCAAAAAGAGTTTGCTCAGCCTCGCGCCATAGAGGAACTTGCGAGCCTCCCCAAACAATTCGCTGAGTTAGAATCAGAACTTGATGATGGATGTGTCACAATCATTAGCATGTTAAGCGATGATGAGGATGTGACTATTCTTGGAACCTTGATCAAAAACACTCCCTTTATCGTCAGCAAAAGCTCGATGGTACATCAAGAACCGAGTGCAGCATTGTCAGGAACCAATGTGCAACTTGAGATTGTCGCGCGTGATAGCAAAAATGACTTGGTTTTGATGCGATCGCCCCATCCGCATGAGGAAGGAGTCGACTGGAGTGAGCCTCCGTACAATATGTACAAAGTCGGCTTATTCCTGCTGACACCTGATCCCATGGGTCAGGGAGCCGTGAGCGTTGTAGGGTGCCAGGTATTTGAGTCCCAAAAACAACAGAGTCGAGGCTTCCTTGGCGTGATGCCTGCTGATTATAAGAATCAAGCCGGTGCGATATTGCGTGAGATCACCAAAAATGGGGCTGCGGAAAAAGCTGGTCTGGAAGTCGGTGACGTCGTGATAAAACTGAATGATCAGCAAATAAGAACCCACATGGAAATGCGTCAGTTTTTAGGGACCGTTGATCCCAACGATACAGTTGTCGCGGTCATCATGCGAGGTGAACAAGAGTTGGAAAAGACAATCAGATTGGGAGCATTTCCATCTCGTTCCGGGCATGCAGCCGACACGATGGAGAAGAGTGGGCGTCGTGACGGCTTTCGTCAGGTCATCTCACACGATGCCGATATTCAACCCTCCGACTGTGGTGGACCACTATTTGACATGAGTGGGAATTTTGTGGGACTGAACATTGCCAGGAATAGTCGTGTGCGGAGCTATGCTATCACACCAACGCTTGTCAAACAGTTTGTTATGCAACACATGAGCAACTGACCGCATCTCATGATGCAAGCAATACATGTGCCCATCCTAAATGGCGCATATTATTCAAACCAATCGAGCCCCACGTTTGGTGCTTTTTCTGCACGAACCTTCATGATCATTTGTGCAAGGATCAGCATTGCATCTTTACGATCACCATTTGGCTTGCGAGCGAGATAGGCAGCTGTCTGCTCCCACATGTTAAACATTTTTTCTTCGCGTAAAGCAGCACCCATCCAGTTCTGCCAAGGCCGTTGATTGTGATATTCGTCGCGCAGATTATCAATTGCTACGCTCTCGCCTCCTCGCCTAGCATGCCTAATAGCATTTCTAGAACCTCGTTGGAAGAGTCCCCATTTGACATTGGCGTTGCTCATATCCTCCCACTGTTGTCTGGTTGGCAGATCAGTAAGCCCCCTAGGTGTTTTCAAAAGGGTGCGGTTTTTACCCTGCCACGAAAGTTTCTCATGAAAGTAGCGTTCGTATTCTAAGCTTGCTTTCGTTACTGCAATCTCGAGCTTTCTCGCATAAATTACTACATCTGCCGGGCTAAAATACAGC
>JBDOMS010000553.1:0-3799 GCA_039831735.1 Pirellulales bacterium | reverse complement strand
TTCTCTGGCTTGAAACTCATCCAATCTGTCTCGGTGACGACAATGAGACGTTTGGGGCATTCCGCGATACACCAAAAGATGTGACAAGTGTCTTTTATTCAGGATATGGAAAGGCTGCCAAAGCACTTGCGAGGGAACGAGCAAAAGCCAGTGCAAGGCAGGGGTATCAGCGCGTGGAAATTAAGGCTGTTCCTGAAATAGATTGGATTGTACCGACGTCAAGTGGTGTAGTTGTCAAAGTGCCTTTTGAGAATCCCACAGAAACCATGCAGCTCTACGATACCACGCACCTTCCTGGAAAGCCTGAGGAAGAACATACCGCAGCGTACGCATGGACAGCATGTTACACACTGCTTGTGGGTGAACATATTCAGGGAGCCTTTCATCACTCCTCGTTTGTAGGTGGCGATGAAATACGTTGCTCTGGAATGATTCGGGTGAAGCGAGGAAAGGTTGATCTTATCTCGTCAAACAGTGGTCACTACAGACCAACTGATGACCATTTGCACAAGTTTGCCTCATGGCTCAACGATCGGCACGTGTTTACACCAACTGCAACAGCACGTTTTTTTATGGACGGTAAATTCCAAAACAAGCCAATTTCAGAGTTTCTTAATAATGAGAGCCAAAGCAATGGATCGAGCAATGAACGTGTTTCTGCATTGGATAGTCTCAAGCAACTCATGGCGACTGCAGCTGAGCAGTACAGGCAATCGGAAACGCGAAACCCAAGATTTAGTTTCCTCAGGAACCTGACACGATCAAGAGAGTCGAAGAGAGCCCTGCAGTATCTGTCAGATGATTTTCCACATGATATCGAAGTCGCAAAAATAAATGTTGTTCGTGACGAATGGTGGACAATTCCTGCTCAAGTGATTCGAGCTCTTCTGAATGAAGCTGGTGCGGACTCGTTTTCTGATATTCATGCAACCGCGGCAAAATTAAGCCCAAACGTCAGTCATAATCTCGGCCAATACTCATCCGCTATCTCTCAATTACGGCCGCTGAAGCAGAATTCGACAATGCACCGTATTCTTTCGGAGCAGTGGCAACAATGGCAGCAGAGGGAGGCAGTTCTGCTGAGCATACGAAGCATTCATACGGAGCATAACTCAACATGATGAGCAGACGAACCTTCATGAGAGTTGCCGTCGCGGCCATGTGCTCGGTTTGGCCAATAGCGGTGTCTGCAGATGTAGTAGACGATGATGCACCGCCAAATATCATTCTGATCCTGGCAGATGATCAGGGCTGGAATGGCCTGTCTTCACCCATGAGCAAGCGTGTGCCTGGGTCCAAGAGTGATTATTACCAGACGCCCAATCTTGATCGCTTGTGTGAAGAAGGTATGCGATTTTCTCAAGGTTATGCATCGGCAACGGTCTGCTCGCCGACTCGCCACAGCATTCAGTTCGGTATGTCACCGGCCAAAATTCGGGTGACCTATAACAATTCAAAAAATCGGCAACTGTGTGACCCGACACTGGCCTTGCCGAATCTCATCAAGAAGGCAGATTCCCGCTATGCAACCGCTCACTTTGGTAAATGGCACGTGTCCTTCAAGCCGCATGCCTGTGGCTATGATGTGTCGGATGGTGATACGAGCAATCAGACCGGTAACCCAAACAATCAACCGAATGACCCCAAGCGGGTGTACGAGGTGACCGCTCGCTCCATTGCATTCATGGAGAAGCAGGTTGAGACTGAAACACCATTCTTTCTGCAGGTGTCTCACTATGCAGATCATCTCACGTTCAAATCCAGCCCCAAGATGCTGGAGAAGTATCAGGCTCTACCCCCGGGCACACTCCATTCCAGCCCTGTGTTTGCCGGGATGAATGAGGATCTTGATCGAGGCGTCGGAGGTATCCTTGACGCGGTCGATCGTCTTGGCATCAAGAACAACACTTTTATTGTCTATCTCGCAGATAATGGCTTTGATGAAGGCCACGGGTCTCTGGCCAAGCGCAAGGCCTGGCCACTGAGCTACAGCAAAGGATTTGTTTTTGAAGGAGGCATTCGCGTCCCTTTTATTGTGTGTGGACCAGGGATCAGGGCAGGAGCATTTTCTGATGTTCCTGTCATTGGATACGATCTCATCCCGACGTTTCTGGAACTGATCGATCCTGACTTCTCACTGCCGGAGTGCATGGAGGGGGGGAGCTTTCTGCCCCTCCTGAACAATAGTGACGTCAGCACACTTGCACGTCCTCATGATTTCTTTGTGTTCCACTATCCGGCCGGCAGATGGCCGGCGCAGACATCTCTGCTACAAGGTCCCTTCAAGATCGTTAAGACCTGGGCGTCTGGCGATGTGCAACTCTTCAGGCTCGATGATGACCTGAGTGAGCAACATGATATCAGCAGGCAGATGCCAGAGAAAACGGATGAACTGTATCAGGAGATGATGAGTTACTTGAAACGTGTAAACGCTGAATTTCCTGCTGGATATGATGAGGTAACAGATCGTATTCAAAAAGAAAAGGCCAGAGCGTCAAAGCAGAAGAAGAAAAAAAGGATATAAGAGGCATGCAGAATACACAGGGCCTGGCCATATGAAGACATAACGTCGGCGTGCCTGCTCGCTGGTGTGTCTGGAACCCGTGGCACGGCAGCCGCACAGCAGACTTCCTGCGTCAATGATCATTTTCATTCTTTTCGCAGCCGGACGTAATCAAATAAACGATCATCAAGTGAAAACGCCTTTAGTTCGAGCGTCCCTCCATTGATGTACACCATGACATAGTGGTGGCCATACCGGACGTTATTCTGAAAATAGGGTCGCGTCGGAGCAGGGTTTTCAAGGCCACCACCACCGCCACCAGTAATCATGTAGAAGGGTGCTTTTTCTTCGACGGCTTTTTCTGCTTGGATTGGCCATGTTCGTTCATAGGAGTGGATGTGGCCATTCCAGACAATGTCAACCTGATGTTCCTCATACAGTGGAACCAATTGGCGAACGCGAAGATCTCCAAGGGTCCCTTTATTGGTTTTCCATAAATTGCCATAATCGTTTTCATCACTGGAAAAAGGCGGATGGTGATGGCAGACAATCTTCCACGTGGCAGTCGATGAAGAGAGTTGCTCTTTGAGCCATGTGTACTGAACCGATGCTGGGTCAACATTCTGGTTCGTATCAATCATGAAAAACTGTGTGTTTCCGTAGGAAAACGTGTAGTAGTATTCCGGCGCCGGTAGCGACACATAGTTGTAGTAATGTCTGGCGTTCTGTTCATGATTTCCAAGCACTGGAAAAAAGGGCACATAATGAATGAGAGGTCGCATGCCTGGGAAAAAATGTTTCAACCAATGGTCGTGATTTCGGCCCGTTGAGACGAGATCCCCAATGTGGAGTGCGAAACTTGGGCGTTGGCCCCACGCGAGGGTTGCCAGTTGTCGTGAAACCTCAGGATTCCCCTGAGTATCTGACATGACAGCAAAGGCAAACGGTGTTTCTCTCTCAACGGCGGTTCGAAATGTTGCTACGGAGCTTTCATATGCATCCCCATCTTGGGTTGTTGATACAACCTTATAAAAGTACTGCGTGTCTGGCTTGAGTTGCGTGAGAGTAACTTCATGAATCATTTGTGCATCGGCCACTTCCTGTCGCTTCACGGCAGACGTTTCACCGTAGTGGACAACTGACGTGGCCTTTTGCGTGGTATGCCACATAACCGTCATGGATGTTTTGGTTCCAAATTGCAGATAAGGTTCTACAAGCAACTCAAAGGGGCGTTGCTGAGGTTGAGGGTCTGCCTGCACCGCCTGTTTGTGATGGGCAAACTCCTGAGCCACCCAC